>JAUWTX010000029.1 GCA_030614505.1 Desulfuromonadales bacterium | reverse complement strand
CCAACAGTACGATCATGTTGACGGAAAATGGTTCGAAGAGTGTCGATGCGGCGAGCGGGTTGGTTGCCGATATTTCGGGTGCCTTGGAGAAGATTACCTCGGCGGTTGCCGAGACAACTGATGCGGCGACTGAGATCAGGCTGATGACGCAGCAGCAGACGACTGCAAGCGAGCAGATGACGGAGACGATCGTCGAGGTCCGTGATGTTGCTATTCAGGTTGCGGCAAGTTCACAGGAGACAACCCAGTCAATTTCAGAGTTGACGGCTTTGGCGGAACGCCTGCAGGACCTGGTCGAGGAAGATCTGCTCTCTCAGGCACAGAGCCGGGTACAGTCCGGAGCTCTTGAGCTAGAGCGGGTCTTGACGAAGGCTGTAGATAGTGGCCGGTTCAGTCTGGAGGATATCTTTGATGAGGATTATCAGCTGATTCCCGATACCGATCCGAAAAAATATCACACCAGGTATGATGGCTACCTGGACCAGGCCATCCAGTCTTTTGAGGATGACATGCTGGACGACAACCATGTTGTTTTTGCGGTTCTTTGCGATCGTAATGGCTATGTACCGACGCACAATACCCGCTATACCCAGCCGTTGACCGGGGATGTGGAAAAAGACAAAGTTGGTAATCGCACCAAACGGATATTTAATGATTCGGTTGGCCTCAGTGCAGCTCATTATGATGGAGCTGATGGCAAAGGTTACCTGCAGCAGGTCTACGAGCGGGATACGGGTGAAAAAATGTGGGATATCAGTGCCCCCGTCTTTGTCAAGGGCAGGCACTGGGGTGGTTTCCGTATTGGCTATCAGATGGATTGATGTCGAAGCCGTAGTTTTTAGTGATTTTCGAAAGCCCAACGGATTCCTGTCCGTGCGAGTGAGATGAAAAAAAGCAAGTACGTAGAAATATTTGTCCGCGAAGCGGAGGAACACCTTGAAGCGTTGCGCAAGGGGTTTCTCGCTTTGGAGAAAGACGGTGTGAGCAACGATCAACTCAATGAGTTGCTGCGTAGTGCCCATACTCTCAAAGGTTCAGCCAATATGGTGGACCTGATCGAACTTGCCGGTGTTGCTCATCGCATGGAGGATCTCCTCAAGGGTCTGCAAAGTGGCGAGCAGGAATTCAGTTCGGATCTGGTTGACGTCCTGCTGATCGCAACTGACGCAATTGAGGCTTTGACCGCTCAAGCTCACTCGGGTGGTGGTATCAGTGTAAATGTCGATACAGTGGTCAAAGCTCTTGAATCCGGCGCTATTTCTGCGGAGCATACGGAGGCCAAAGCCACAGTTGATTACCAGGGGGTCGAGCGCCGCACCTCGATTCGGGCAAGCGTGGAGCGTCTGGACCAGTTAGTCAATCGTATGGGAGAAATTCTGCTCAGTCAGAAAACGATGGAGGCACGGCAGCAGCAGATGACGGATTTGTTGCATCAGATGGACAGTTCAATAAGTCGCCTGCAGGACACTGACGATCATTCTCTGCAGGCTCTTCGTGGTAACATGGTCCGCCTGATAAATGATTTCGAGCGGGACCGGCTGTTACTCGGTTATCAGGCCGAAGATGTTTACCAGCGAACCATGGAATTGCGGCTGTTGCCTTTGGCAACTATCACGGATGACTTTGAACGTTCACTGCGAAATCTGGCCCGTAATCTCAACAAAGAAATAAACTTTACTGTTCAGGGGCAGGATGTTGAGCTTGACCGGAACATGCTTGACGCGGTCAAACCGATCCTGCTGCATGTCCTTAATAATGCAATCGATCATGGTATCGAGGACCCTGATACCCGAGTGCGTCTGGGTAAGCCCAAAGCTGGGCAGATCACCCTTCATGCTCAATACGAAGGTAGCTTTATCCAGGTAACTGTGCGCGATGATGGCCAGGGCCTGGATCCGGAGAAGATTCGCTCGACGGCTGTCAAGCGCGGTGTCCTTTCTGTTGAAGCAGCCAATGCGATGTCGGATGAGGCGGTGATCTATCTGGTCTTTGAGCCGGGGTTTTCAACCCGTGAGTTCATTACCGATGTTTCCGGCCGCGGGGTCGGTCTTGATGTGGTCAAGACCAATCTGGATCAGGTTAAAGGGAATCTCTCCTTGCAGTCCGAACTTGGTATCGGCACGGAACTGGTTTTAAGGTTGCCATTAAGTATGGCAATATTCACCGGGTTGATGGTCGAGAGTTGTGGTGAAACCTATGTTTTCCCCCAGCATTATGTTGAGGAAATTCTGCGTATTTCACCCCGGGATATCCTCGAAGAGATGGGGCGGGAGGTTGTCCGGCTCAGGGAGACTTCCATCCCTTTGCGCAGCCTGTCACGGCTCCTGGAGCAGGACCAGGAGGTAAAGGTCGCCAAGCGGCTTACCGTGCTAATCTTAAGGTTTCGTGAACAAACTATGGGCTTGCTGGTTGATCGAACTCTTGGCCTGCAGGAGGTTGTCGTCAAGGACCTTGGTTGTCAGCTGAAAAGCCTCGAATACTTCTCAGGTTCGACAATCCTTGGTGACGGCGTCCCGGCCTTGATTGTTTCGGTCTCAGATTTGTTTGTGACAAGCCAGGGCCGACAGGATCTGCAGCTGCGCCAAGCCTATGAAGCAGAGCAGAAGAAGATCAAACGTGGTCGTATCCTGGTGGTCGATGATTCGATTACTACCCGAACCATGGAAAAAAATATCCTGGAAACAAATAATTACGAAGTTACCGTTGCTGTATCTGGTTTTGATGCCCTCGACAAACTTAATGCTGGTAGCTTTGATCTCATGGTCAGTGATGTAGAGATGCCGGGGATGACCGGTTTTGAATTGACCAAAAAAGTTCGTCAACGTGAAGACACTCGTGATCTGCCTGTTATCATTGTCACTTCTTTAGCCTCAGATGAGCACCGGAGGCTGGGAATGGAAGCTGGTGCCCAGGCTTATATTGTCAAAGGCAGTTTTAAACAGGGCGTTCTGTTGGATACCGTTGAAACCTTGATCTCTTGAACCTGGAGCCGTGTATAAACGGCGGATAAAGAGTGCAAGTGCTATTTCCCGTCGGATACTCACTGCTTCAGATTGAAAGCCTATGATTCGAATTCTTATAGCTGATGATTCCGAGCTGACCCGAGTTGTCCTGCGTGACCTTCTGTCACAGGACCCAGGTGTCGAAGTTGCCGGTGAAGTAAGTGATGGTCGCGCAGCGGTAGAGCAGACTGCGAAGCTTAAGCCAGACCTTGTCATCATGGATGTCATGATGCCGATAATGAACGGCTTGGAAGCTGTGGCAGAAATTATGGCGAAAACACCTACGCCAATTCTGATGCTCTCTGCCAATACCGATCCGCAGGACAGCCGCAGTGCCTTTGCCGCAATCAAGCTTGGTGCCATTGATGTCATGGCAAAGCCTTCCGGTGTGGTGACAGAGGCTTTTTCCCAGATCGCCAACCAACTGATTGCCAAGGTCAAAAGTCTCAGTCGTATCCGTGTTATTCACCACTACCGAGCACAGCGACCAAAAATAGAGAAAGAAAAGATTGTTTTACCGTCAGGGCCGCGTCGGATTCTAGCCATCGGTGCTTCCACTGGTGGTCCGCAGGCGGTTCTGCAGTTGTTGCAGGAACTCCCCGAGGATTTGGCTGCGGCGGTTTTTGTTGTTCAGCATATTGCTGATGGTTTTGCGCCAGGTTTTGCAGAATGGCTGGACCGTGAAACAGTTCTGCCGGTTCGTCTGGCAGCCGCCGGGGATGATTTGCAGACCGGCACGGTCCTGGTCGCCCCTAACAACGTTCATCTGACAGTTCAGGAGAACCATATTCACCTGGAAGATTCGCCGCCACTGCACAGCTGTCGCCCGGCAGTGGATGCGTTGTTTCACTCACTGGCAGATCATGGGCTGGCGGTAGAAACCGTAGCGGTCCTGCTAACCGGAATGGGCAGTGATGGGGCGGCCGGATTGGCATCCATTCAAAAACAGGGGGCTTACACGATTGTTCAGGATGAAGCCAGCTGTGCGGTATTCGGTATGCCTAAGGCCGCGATTGAACGTGGTGCTGCGACCCAGGTTTTACCACTGGGACATATTTCGGAAGTTGTTTGTGGTTTGTTTGCTCGCTAGCAATCTGTCGGGCTATCAGAGTGCTTTTCCTGTCACCTGTTCTGTGATATGAAAGGCGTGCGCTGCCAGAGGCAACACTGATATTCCTTCCGGAGAAGAGCTAATGACGTTACGTGTTTACAATACAATGTCGGGTAAAAAAGAAGAATTCCAGTCACTTGTCCCCGGCAAGGTGGGGATGTATGTGTGTGGTGTGACAGTTTACGATTATTGTCATATCGGTCACGCGCGAGCTAATATTGTATTCGATATCGTCTATCGTTATCTGCAATACAGAAACTATGACGTGACATATGTTCGCAATTATACGGATGTTGACGACAAGATTATTGCCCGTGCCAACGAGCGTGGCATTACCAGTCAGGAGCTCTCGGAAGAATTTATCAGGGCTTTTGATGAAGACATGGCAGCCTTGGGCTTGCGTAAGCCGACTCATGAGCCGAAAGCAACTGAGCATATCGCTCAAATCATCACTCTGGTTGAAAAGTTGATCGATAAAGGTCTGGCATATGAGTCGGCGGGCGATGTTTATTATATCGTTGATAAGTTTCCATCATATCTGAAACTTTCCAAGCGCAATATGGAGGAGATGCAGGCTGGTGCGCGTATTACTCCCGGTGAGCAGAAGCGCAATCCGATGGACTTTGCCCTCTGGAAGGCTGCCAAGCCTGGCGAGCCGAGCTGGGCGTCGCCCTGGGGCGCTGGTCGACCTGGCTGGCATATCGAATGCTCGGCGATGAGTTCGACTCTGCTCGGTACGACTTTCGATATTCATGGAGGTGGCCGTGACCTGATTTTCCCGCATCACGAAAATGAAATTGCCCAGTCGGAGGGGGCCTCCGGCAAGCTTTTTGTCAAATACTGGCTGCATAATGGTTTTGTCAATGTCAACCAGGAGAAAATGAGCAAGTCTCTGGGCAACTTTTTTACGATTCGCGATATCCTGAAAAGCTATGATCCGGAGATTGTCAGGTTTTTTATTCTGACTGCCCACTACCGGTCGCCGATCGATTTTTCCGATCAGAACCTGGAGGAATCACGTATCGGTTTGAGTCGTTTTTACGAGGCTCTGGCGCAACTCGATAAAGTTCTCGCCAAAGCGGATACGAATGCGGAGCAAGGTGGCTTGTCAGATGCACTGGCCGAGCCGATTGAGCGACTGGTCCAGCTTGAAGAGCGTTTCCGCAGCGCCATGGATGACGATTTCAATACGGCTCTGGCGATTGGTCACATGTTTGATGCCGTGCGGGCGCTTAACAGAATCCTGGCAGAGGAAAACAATCTGAATGGTCAATTGCAGGCAATTCTCGGCAAGGGTCGCGATGATTTGCTTCGGCTTGGTGATGTTCTGGGCTTGTTCGGTTCGGAGCCGGCGGCCTGGCTGGCTCGAAGTGCACAAGAGGGGCTGGCCGATGCCGGGTTGAGTGAGGCAGATATTGAAACTCTGATCGTGGAACGTCGTGACGCGCGTGCGAATCGGGATTTTGCCCGAGCAGATCAGATTCGTGATGAACTGCTGGCCAAAGGAGTGCTGTTGCTGGATAGTCCTGAAGGGACAACCTGGAAAATGAAATAATTGTATTCTATGCATTGGAGGTTCTTATGGTGAAAAAAATTCTGGTTATTGATGACTCTCCATCGGTGTTAGCAATCCTGGAGGATATGCTGGAGGGCCTTGGTTATGATGTAACTGCGGTCAGTAATGGCCAGCTGGCCTGCCAATTGCTCGAAACCAACCGGTATAATCTGATCATCACAGATCTGACCATGCCGGTGATGGATGGTATCGTTTTTGTGCAGACCGCAAAGAGGATGCCGAACTGTAAATTCGTGCCAATTGTCATGCTCTCCTCGGTAGAAGATGAGGATAAAATTGCTGAAGCCAAGCGGGTTGGTATTTCCACGTTTCTGCGTAAGCCGATTAAAGAGATTCAGTTAAAGACCATCCTTCAGGTTGTTCTCGGTTCTTGATTGATAAGACTTAAAAGGTTCCGGTCTGGGCATGGCCAAATTTGTTTTAAAGACCGACTTCCAACCGCAGGGTGATCAGCCGCAGGCCATCTCTGAACTGACCGCTGGCATCCGCCGAGGCGATCGTCACCAGGTCTTGCTTGGCGTGACCGGCTCGGGAAAAACTTTCACCATGGCCAACGTGGTGATGGACGTTCAACGACCAACCCTGGTCCTCGCTCCAAACAAGACCCTGGCCGCTCAACTCTACGGTGAATTCAAAGAGCTTTTCCCTGACAATGCTGTCGAGTATTTCGTCTCCTATTACGATTACTATCAGCCTGAAGCTTACGTTCCGACGACAGACACCTATATCGAAAAGGATTCCTCGATCAACGAAGAGATCGATAAGTTGCGTCATAGTGCCACGCGCAGCTTGTTGACCCGGCGCGATGTTTTGATCGTTGCTTCGGTCTCCTGCATTTACGGACTCGGTTCACCGGAGGCCTACCATGGCCTGTTGATCCGCCTTGAACAGGGAATGGAACTTGAGCGCAATCAGCTGTTACGCCGTCTGGTCGATATCCAGTATAGCCGGAATGATGTTGATTTTCATCGCGGTAGTTTCCGGGTGCGTGGAGACACGGTGGAAGTTTTTCCTGCTTACGAGGAAAAGCGAGCTCTGCGTATCGAGTTTTTTGGCGATGAAGTTGAGACAATCAGTGAAATTGACCCATTGCGCGGCAAGGTCATCGATCGCTTGCCGGCAACGGCAATCTTTCCTGCCAGTCATTACGTTGCTACTAAGCCGACTCTGGACCGGGCTATTCGCGATATCCAGGATGAACTGTGTGAGCGTATCCAGTTTCTGCGTGGCCAGAATCGCCTGGTTGAAGCCCAGCGCATTGAACAGCGCACTCTTTTCGATATAGAAATGATGGAGGAGATGGGGTTCTGTCAGGGAATCGAAAACTATTCGCGATATCTGGATGGCCGTCAGGCCGGTACGCCACCTGCAACACTTTTTGATTACTTCCCCGCAGACGCTTTGATTTTTATCGATGAAAGTCATGTGACCGTGCCTCAACTTGGCGGGATGTATCGCGGTGATCGCAGCCGTAAGGAGACTCTGGTTGAATATGGTTTTCGTCTGCCATCGGCGCTTGATAACCGGCCGATGACTTTCGATGAGTTCAGTGGCAAGAAAATCCAGACTATCTATGCTTCGGCAACTCCAGGTGACTATGAACTGACCCAGTCCGCCGGAGTGGTCGTCGAGCAGATTGTCCGGCCGACCGGCCTGGTTGACCCGCCGTTAGAAGTTCGTCCAGCTCGCAACCAGGTTGATGACCTGGTTCATGAGGTTCGCCAGGTTGTGGCAGAAAAAGGCAGAGTTCTGGTGACCACCCTGACCAAGCGGATGGCCGAAGACCTGACCGGATACCTGGATGAAATAGGTATCCGGGTTCGTTACCTGCATTCCGATATCGATACTGTCGAGCGTATCAGGATTATCCGTGATTTACGTCAGGGGCTCTTTGATGTGCTGGTTGGCATTAATCTGCTGCGTGAAGGCCTCGATATTCCCGAGGTTGTCCTGGTGACAATACTCGATGCTGACAAGGAAGGTTTCCTGCGCAGTACCCGCTCTTTGATCCAGACCTGTGGTCGTGCGGCCCGTAATATTGATGGCCGGGTGATTATGTATGCCGACAAAACTACACGCTCTATGCAAGCCTGTATCGACGAAACCGATCGCCGAAGAGCTGCTCAGCTGGTCTATAATCAGACTCACGGTATTACCCCGCAAACGGTTCGTAAATCGTTCCGGACGATTCTGGATATTCTCACACAGTCCGAAACGACAACAGAAAGTCTGGTCGCCGAGGCCTTGGCAGAATATGAGTCTCATGAAGAGTTAACTGCTGGAATTAATCGTTTGCGAACTGAAATGCTGCAAGCTGCCGCTGATCTTGAATTCGAAAAGGCAGCAGATTTGCGTGATCGTGTTCTTCTCCTTGAGAAGCAGGATCTTGCTCTGCGCAGCTGACCTGCCCTCCCCCTGGATCACCCAATGTAAATTCAGCAAACCACGGATGTTCTTAGTCAGATGACGGGTCTGCTTATCTGCCACCCATCTGTTTTGCCAGGTACTCCACGGTTTCCGGGATGACATCCTGGAACATCTCTTTAGTGGCTATTTCGATAATCGTGATCCGGCCGTTGCCCAGATTGAGAAACTCCAGGCGGTAAGCAACCGTCATGATGACGCCTTGTGCCGGAGCAGCAACCATCTCGCGGCTCAGAATAGTGCCGCTCATTACGAGGTCAGGGTCTTGTCGCAGACCGAGGGATTTCTGGACCTCAGCCGGTGTCCGACCTTTGAATTGGCTGACCTTTGGCAACTCGGCAGGGAACCTTGTATCGATATCGAGTTCAGCTGCGAACAGACCGGATTGGTTGAATGCGCTGGTAAAGGCAGCGGCTTCCTCTCCACGACAGATGTAGAATGCTTCGGGAGTCTTGTCAAAGGGTCCCAGAACTGCGACGTGACTGCCGCTCGGCAAGTCAGACAGGTTCCCTTGAAGAACCTTGAAATCCTTGACCCCGTTATTGGCAACCATCATTCCGCCGATAATCGGCCCGCAAGCGCTGAGCATGAGCAGGCATAGCCCGGCCCAGAAAGCTTTTGTCTTCATATCAGTCTCCTTGTACAATGCGGTGGCATCTTAGACAATTATCTGAAGCTTGGTGACCGTTGCCGATTTCAGTGATGGCATGGCACTCGATGCAGGCCTGGTTGGACTGGGCCCCCCGGTGGAAATCGGTGTTGGTCCGATGTGGCGAGAGTGGGGCGATGCGGTGGACGCAAGCAGAGACAGCCAAGATCAGACAGAGCAAAAAGCTTACCGTTAGAACTTTTTTCATGGGTTCCCCTGAGACGGCATGTGGACATGTTGATGAACTCCTTTAAACTAGCAAGGGTTCGGGGTTTTCTCAACAGCAAAGACATTAAGTTTTTTTGTTGGTCGTGCTGTTATGTTGTCATGCTTTTGTTGTGCCTGTTTGCAGGGCTGACCCTGATCACGGGTTGTGCTGTAAAAGGTGAGCGGACTTATGCGCAGAAAACAGGCGAATTGTCAGTCATAATAGATGGCTTCCACAATGATGAAGGAAAGGCTATCCTCTCCCTGTTTGCGCAGGAAGATGGCTTTCCTGATGATATGGATAAAGCCTGGCAGAATTTACAGGTAAAAATCGAGTCCGGTCGTGCTCAGGCACTCTTTGCGGAGGTGCCATACGGCGAATACGCTTTGAGTATTCTGCATGATGAGGATGGTGACAAGAGAATGCAGAGTGGCTGGCTTGGGCAACCCCGCGAAGGCTTTGGTTTTTCAGGCCGTCCCGATTATAATTTCGGACCACCGGCTTTTTCGGACGCCGCGTTTCTGCTGATTTCATCGACCCGGGAGATTGTGGCCAGAATGAGATACGATACGGTGCGTCAGAAGAAACAGATTAAGCAGCGTACTGTTCAGGACGGCAAACAATGAACCTAGAAACCGCAGTAGAACCACGAAAGTCTGCACAACATTTTGATGCACCTAGAAAACTTGAAAAAGCTCTCATCATCAACAAGGTGAATACGAGTTTTTCAAATTTCCTATGCACATCAATTTGCTGCACATATTTTTCGCGTCTAACTGCTGTCTCTAGGTTGAACGGAGCAGGTTGAACCATGGGATTTCGCAATTTACAAGAGACAGTTTCTTCTCTGGAACGGGACGGTCAGTTGTGTCGTATTGAGGTTGAGATCGACCCCTACCTCGAGGCAGGCGCCATTCAGAGACGGGTTTACGCGAATGGCGGTCCGGCCCTGTTGTTCAGTCGGGTCAAGGGGTGTGCTTTTCCGATGCTCGCCAACCTGTTTGGCACGCTTGAACGTGCCCGTTACCTGTTTCGTGATACCTTGCCGGCTATAGAACGCCTGGTTGAATTGAAAGTCGACCCTGGGGTGGCGTTTCGTGAGATTGGCGCGTCTCTTGGCCTCGGTCGTCATGCCTGGCACCTGTTGCCGAAGTCTGCAAAGAGTGGTCCCCTGCTACAGAACACCACGACTCTTGCACAGCTTCCACAGCTGGTTTCCTGGCCTGAGGATGGTGGTGCCTTTGTCACACTTCCAAAGGTTTATACTGAAGCACCGGACAAGCCTGGTTGGCGAGGTTCCAATCTCGGTATGTACCGTGTGCAGATCTCCGGCGGCGAATATGCGTCAGATGAGGCTGGGCTGCACTACCAGCTTCACCGTGGTATCGGCGTGCATCATGCTGCAGCCCTGAAAAAAGGCCAGCCTCTGCCAGTAAATGTCTTTGTCGGCGGTCCGCCGAGCCTGGCTCTGGCTGCCGTTATGCCGTTGCCCGAGGGAATGCCGGAACTGGCCTTTGCTGGTTTGCTTGGTGGACATCGGCTGCCGGTAGTGAAGACGCCCAACGGACTGCTGGCTCCGGCGGAGGCTGATTTCTGCCTGTCCGGCCATATTATTCCCGGGCAAACCCGCCCGGAAGGGCCCTTCGGTGACCACCTGGGTTACTACAGCCTGGCTCATGACTTCCCAGTTATGAAAGTTACACATATCTTCCATCGTCCTGGCGCAATCTGGCCTTTTACCACTGTCGGTCGTCCTCCTCAGGAAGACACAACCTTCGGCACTTTGATTCATGAAATGACCGGAGCGGCTATTCCGGATCTTGTGCCGGGAGTCCAGGCTATTCACGCTGTCGATGTTGCTGGAGTACATCCCCTTCTGCTGGCGGTTGGTAGTGAGCGTTATCTTCCCTATATTGAAAATGCCGGGCCGCAAGAGTTGCTCACCCAGGCCAATGCACTGCTCGGTCAGGGCCAGTTGTCGCTGGCCAAGTACTTGCTGATTGTCAACGAAGCTGATCAACCCGAACTGGATATTCACGATATTGGTGAGTTCTTGAAGTCCCTGCTGAGTCGAATCGATTGGCGACGAGACCTGCATTTCCAGACCTGTACCACGATAGATACGCTCGATTATTCCGGATCGGCTTTGAACGCTGGCTCAAAGGTTGTTATGGCGGCTTCTGGTCCTGTGCGGCGTAGTTTGCCGACCGAAATCCCTGGTACGCTGAGCTTGCCGACAGGGTTCTCCAAGCCGCAGGTCGCCACTCCTGGTGTCCTTATTTTGCAAGGTGAGTCCTGGCAGGGCGAGCGTGGCGTTTCGGCGACAGACCTCATCGCTTTCTGTCGATCCTACACCCAGGATGATGAAATCAATGATTTTCCCTTGATTGTGATCGTTGATGATGCCGAGTTTTCTGCCAGAAATCTACAGAACCTGCTCTGGGTGACTTTTACCAGATCGGCTCCTGCCAGTGACATTGAGGGGATTGAGTCTTTCTCTCATGTTAAACATTGGGGCTGCCGTGGCAGCCTGGTGATAGATGCCAGACAGAAGAGTTTTCATGCCCCACCTCTTGAAGATGACCTGGATATTGAGCGTCGAGTTGATGCACTCGGGGCTGCAGGGGGGGCGTTGCATGGTCTGAACTGAGAGGCTTTGGTTGATCCAAATAATAAACGGGGGCAGACTCATTGAGTCTGCCCCCGTTTTGCTATTGAAAATTATTCTCTAAAGTTTTTCCCCCTGCAGGGTTCTCAAGATTGGTGGATCCTGTTCTTCAATGGCCAGCAGGGTGTGACAGGTATTGCAGTCCGCAGAGATGGTCTTGCCCTCCGGACTTTCGTGCATGTCATCGTGACAGCGGAAACAACCGATGTCAAAATCCGGGCCGTGGGTGATGTGGTTCACATAGGTGCCCCATTCAACTTTCATCTCCGGGAAAACGTTGTTGGAGTAGGCGGTAATAACGCCCTTGATGGCGCGTTTCAATAATTCAGGTTTTTCTGTAACCAGCTGAGGATAGTTCTCCTTATACCAGTTGGTGAGCTTGCTGGTGATGGTGCTCTTTGCCTGGTCTAAGCTTTCGTAGGTTGGTGTGATCACTTCCATCGCCTGTGCCTTGATATATGGAAGTTCCTGAGGAATGTCACCTTCGGCAAGCAAGAGGTCCAGGGCATCATCCGGCAGGAGATAGATGTGCGATGGTCTGTTGTGGCAATCTATGCAGTCCATTTCGCGCATCTCAGCAGCAGATGCAGTGTCTTGTAGTAACTCATCTGCATCCGGAGTGCGGAAAACCGTTTGTGTGCCGTCAGCTTCGGTCAGGATAACTTCCGGGATTATCATGCGGCTGTGATCCGTTGACCGGTAGGTGATCTTATTCTCTGGGGCAACGTGCCAGTGTATGCCGTGAGAGCTTTTTGCCCGGTCTCCGGCGCTGCCGATCTTCATCAGGAGAACATCGTGTACGGCGCTGTTCTGTTCATCGGGAAGGAACCGCTTGGTGATTCTCAACTTGTCACCATGGAAGAGTTCAGGCCGGTGGCACTCTTCGCAGGTGTCTCGCGCCGGACGAAGGCCATGTACCGGAGTTTCAATAGGAGTCGGGTAAGTATCAGCGACCACAGCCAGCAACTGTCGTGCGCCTGAGATTTTAGATTTTACAAACCAACCGGCTCCAGAGCCGATATGGCATTCTACGCAGGCGACGCGTGAATGTGCTGAGTTCTGAAAGGCAGTGTGCTCAGGCTCCATGACAGTGTGGCAGAATTGACCGCAGAACGAAGTCGATTCCATGTAGTGATAGGCCCGGTAAAGAAACATGCTGAACACTGCAACGTTGATAGAGGTCAGAAGGACGATCAGAAAAACATTTTTGCGCAGGCGAAGGAACATACCCGGCTCTGTGAAGTACTTGCGCATATACTCAAGGGTAAAAAGATGGGCGTCACGATCGCCACGGAAAAAGAAGGCGCCGACAAAGATCATTGCCAGCCCGACAAGAAAAACCGGACCCAGGGCGAGATAAACTGCTGCTCCGGAATAGGGGTTCTTGATATGCCAGATCGTGTCGGCCATCATGTAGGTAAGCAGGAAGGGGGTCGTGATAGTGACGAGCATGCCGCCAATAAAGGAGATACGACTGCGGCTGATGCCAAGGAAGAAGTCCTTGACTATCTCAAATTGTCCCATGAAATGCTCCTGTTGTTCCTGAGATGACGGCCGTTGGGCTCTTAATGAAACCGTCTTGAAAGTTAATGAATTAAAAGTTAGCGAATTAATAAAAAAGATTAATTGGCAATTGTTTAACAAACAAGCCTAAAAAAAACAAGAAAAAAGGCGAGGTTAGAGCTTTCTTAAAGAAACATGAGAATTTTTTAACTTTTATT
>JAUWTX010000192.1 GCA_030614505.1 Desulfuromonadales bacterium | reverse complement strand
GAAGAGAGTGCGCGATTCATAAGATCGACAACGGCCTGCTTAGGATCCTTCTCTTCGTAAAGGATCAGGTACATCTGTTCGGTGATCGGCATGGCAACACCAAGCTTGGCCGCCAACTGGTAGGCAGAAAGGGTAGTCTTGACCCCTTCAGCGACCATACGCATCTGGTTGAGGATTTCGTCCAGCTTGCGCCCGCGGCCCAACTCGATACCGACCGAACGGTTACGGGAAAGATCGCCGGTGCAAGTCAACACCAAATCGCCCATCCCCGCCAGGCCGGAAAAAGTCGCTTCCTGAGCACCCATCGCTTCACCGAGGCGGGCGATTTCCGCCAGGCCGCGCGTAATCAGGGCGGCACGCGCATTGTGGTTGAAGCCAAGACCGTCGCTCACGCCAGCGGCCAGAGCAATCACATTCTTCATCGCCCCGCCAATTTCGATGCCAACCACATCCTGATTGGTATAAACCCGGAGATACTCGGTACTGAAAAGTTCCTGCACCCGTGACGCTACCGCCAGGTCATCTGCGGCGACAGCGACAGCTGTCGGCTGTTCTGTGGCAACCTCTCTGGCAAAAGATGGCCCGGAAAGAAAGGCGCTGCGTTGCTTGACCTCTGTGCCAAGAAGTTCCTGAAGAACCTCTGACATGGTCAGCAGCGTATCGTTTTCAATCCCTTTGGCTGCTGAAATCAGCAGGCAATCAGCCGACAGATACGGCTTAAGCTGTTTGAGGACAGGGCGCATGACCTGCGATGGCGACACCAGCACCAGAACTTGACTGCCCTGAACCGCTTCAGCGAGATCATTGGTATAGGAGAGGTTTGGGGAGAGGCTTATGCCATCCAGGTAAAGATCGTTGATGCGGGTTTCAGAGAGGCGGGCCGCCAGGTCATGTTCATACACCCACAGAGTAACATCGTAGTCTTTCTTGGCTAACACGTTGGCCAGGGTTGTTCCCCAGCTACCAGCTCCGATGACACCGATTTTCATCATGTTAAAACCTCAAATGGCCTTCTTCTTCTTTTCAATGCGCTCGCGCACCTGCGCTGTTTTCCGTTCCAGAATGGCCTGGTTGGGATAAATTCCGGTCAGGCTTTCGAGAATTTTCAGCGCCTCAAGCAATTCTTCCTGCTCTTCCAGAACCGTCGCCAGACCGAAACTTGCTTCGAGGGCGTAGGGACTCTCCGCCCAGCGTTCCATCACCAACCGGTAAGCACCAGCGGCTTCAGGAAGCTTGCCTTCCAGGGCGTAGGTCATGGCAATCCGGTACTGCACTTCGGCAATCAGAGGACTCTGCGGATGATTCTTGCGCAGACTGCCAAACTCGATCCTGGCCTGAGCGAAATTGTTCAAACGAAAATAACAGTCAGCCACCTCGTACTGCAACTGATCGTTTTCCGGGCCTGATTGGTCTAGCACCTTCTGATAGACCGCTATCGCCTGACTGCAATCTTTGAGACGGTACTTGTAAAGAACAGCAACCTGTTTTCGGGCCGGAACCACCTCAGCGGCCTCAGGATAATCTCGTTCCAGCAAAAGATAGGTCAATACGGCATCAGAATAGCGACCCAGGTACAAATCCTGGATTTCCGCTGCCTGAAAAAGCGACTGGGGAATCCGCACAAAATCAGGGTACTCATCGTGCAGTTGCTCGAAAAGCTCAACTGCCTCGACGTACTTTCCTGCTTGTCTGAGTGCCAGGCCTTTCTGAAACGTCTCTTCGAGTCTCGTCTGCAGATTGGCATGATACCAAAAGCCACCGGCCGCAACCAGTAGTACAAATGTCAGAGCAAGAAAAACCCAGAGCCGTTTTTTAGGCGCCTTCCCCTGGCGCTTCAGCTCCGCCATCAGGAGCTGTTTCTTCAATTTCTGGATTTCCTTCGTCATCTTCCTTCTCTGCCAGTTTGGCGACCGCAACAATCCTTTCATCCGCTTCCAGCACCATCAGGCGTACGCCCATGGTGTTACGGCCGATGATCGAAAGGGCGCTGACACGGGTGCGTAACACCTTGCCGCGATCGGTAATAAACATAAGATCAGACTCGTTGTCCACCAACTTGACATCAACCACCTGACCGTTACGACCACCGGTCTTAATGGTGATAATCCCTTTGCCGCCGCGACTCTGGACGCGATACTCATTGAGGCTGGTACGCTTGCCGTAACCTGTCTCGGTGACAGTGACAAGGGTTGCCGAGGTCGCATCGGTGACCACTTCCATGCCGATGATTTTATCGCCACCCTCAAGCTTCATACCACGCACACCACGGGCTGTACGGCCCATCGCCCGGGCGTCGGATTCGTTAAAACGAATCGACTTGCCATTGTGGCTAGCCAGGAGGATATCCATGGAACCATCGGTCAGACGTGCCGAGATCAGGCTATCGTCTTCATCGATGGTTAAGGCGATGATGCCGCCCTGTCGTGGATGGGAATAGGCCATCAGGTCGGTTTTCTTGACTGTGCCCTTCTCGGTCGCGGTAATAATGAAACGGCCCTCGGTGAATTCCTTGACCGGCAGAATCGTCTTGACGCTTTCATCTTCTGCCAAGTTTAACAGGTTGACGACTGCCTTGCCGCGCGCAGCGCGGCCGCCCTGTGGAATTTCATGGACCTTGAGCCAGTAAACCTTGCCTTGGTTGGTAAAGATCAACACATAGCTGTGGGTCGAGGCAATGAAGAGGTTTTCAACAAAATCCTCTTCCTTGGGGCGCATGCCGGTCGCGCCTTTACCGCCGCGTCTTTGCGCCCGGTAGAGCGAAACCGCGTTGCGCTTGATGTAACCGGAATGCGACACGGTAACCACCATATCTTCTTCGACGATCATGTCCTCGATGGAAAGGTCGGCCGCCACGGCGATAATCTCGGTGCGGCGCGGGTTACCGAAACGATCCTTGATATCTATCAGTTCGCCCTTGATGATCTTGAGGATCTCCAGTTCACTGGCGAGGATCTCCTTAAGTCTTTCGATCACGGCCAAAACCTGCTTGTACTCCTCCATGATCTTGTCGCGCTCAAGCCCGGTCAGGCGATGCAGGCGCATTTCGAGAATCGCCTGAGCCTGGATCTCACTCAGTTCGAAACGGGAGATCAACCTTGCCTTGGCCTCGGCTGGATTGGCGCTGGACTTGATGACCTGGATCACCTCATCCAAATTGTCCAGGGCAATCTTGAGGCCTTCGAGGATGTGGGCGCGGGCCTCGGCTTTCTTCAGCTCGAACAGGGTACGGCGAGTGACAATCTCCTTACGATGCTCGATAAAGTAATCCAGCACCTCGCGCAGCGTCAGAATCTGCGGCTGTCCTTTGACAATCGCCAACATGATGATGCCGAAGGACGAATGCATCGCCGTCATCTTGTAAAGCTGGTTGAGTATCACCTGGGGAATGCTGTCGCGTTTCAGTTCAATAACGATGCGCATGCCATCACGATCCGACTCATCACGCAGGTCGGAAATTCCCTCTATTTTCTTATTTCGAACCAGATCGGCAATTTTTTCTATCAGGCGCGCCTTATTAACCTGGAAAGGGATCTCGGTAACGATAATACTCTCGCGACCGGTGCGGCTGTTCTGCTCGACCATCGCCTTGGCACGCATCGGAATGATGCCACGACCAGTGCGGTAAGCTTGCTGGATACTGTCCCGACCCATGATGAAGCCGCCGGTGGGGAAGTCGGGACCGGGGACCAGCTCAAGCAGTGCCTCGGTCTCAAGTTTCGGATCATCGATCACCGCAATCAGGCCGTCGATTACCTCACTCAGGTTGTGCGGCGGGATCTTGGTCGCCATGCCGACCGCAATCCCCTCGGAACCATTGACCAGCAGGTTAGGGAACTTGCAGGGCAGCACCAGAGGTTCTTCGAGAGAATCGTCGTAGTTGGGTCCGAACTCAACTGTCTCCTTGTCGAGATCGTTGAGCAGTTCATGAGCCAAGCGATCCATGCGGACTTCGGTATAACGCATAGCCGCCGCCGAGTCGCCGTCAACCGAACCGAAGTTGCCCTGACCGTCGACCAGCGGGTGGCGCATGGAGAAATCCTGAGCCATACGAACAATGGTGTCATAGACCGCAGAGTCGCCATGGGGATGGTACTTACCAATCACGTCACCGACCACGCGGGCCGATTTTTTGTACGGCTTGTTGTAGTCGTTGTTCAGCTCATTCATGTCGAACAAGACTCGCCGATGAACTGGCTTGAGACCATCTCGCACGTCCGGCAGAGCCCGACCGACGATCACGCTCATCGCATAATCCATGTAGGACTTGCGCATCTCGTCTTCAATATTGACGCTGACTTTGTTCTGTTCTGTAAGCATTCTCGATTTTCCTCCGGAAAACCAGTGGCGCGTGGCGCATGGCGTGTGACGTGATTTTTCCCGCTAGCCGCTACTCGCTACATCGTTTAAACATCCAGGTTTGATACGTTCAGGGCATTCTTTTCGATGAATTCACGGCGCGGTTCGACCTGATCGCCCATCAACACGGTAAAAATCTGTTCCGCTTCGATGATGTCTTCGATCTTGACCTGCAGCAACACCCGCTTCTCCGGGTCCATGGTCGTCTCCCAAAGCTGTGATGGGTTCATCTCACCCAAGCCCTTGTAACGCTGGATGTACTGGCCCTTCTTGGCGCGGGCGAAAAAATATTCGAGCATCGCTTGGCGGTCGCTGAGCACCGTCTCTTCCTGCCCTTCCTTGCTGATCATTGCATTCTCATTCAAACAGATATCTTCTACCTGCTTGTATGCCTGCAGCAACAACTTGTACTCGTACATCGACAGGCTCTCGAGCACCTTCTGATCGATATAGGAGCGCAGGCTGCCGTTCGT
>JAUWTX010000184.1 GCA_030614505.1 Desulfuromonadales bacterium | reverse complement strand
GCTCCGGGTAGATCATGGTGATGGCCGTGGCCGAGCCGGTGGTGGTCGGGATCAGGGAGAGGCTGGCGGCGCGGGCACGGCGCAGATCCTTGTGCGGGGCGTCGACAATCGTCTGGGTGTTGGTCTGGTCGTGAATGGTGGTGATCACGCCATGGGCGATGCCGATCTGTTCATGCAGGACCTTGACCACCGGTGCCAGGCAGTTGGTCGTGCAGGAGGCGGCGGTGAGAAGATGATGCTGCTCAGCCCGGTAGAGATTGTCGTTGACCCCCATGACGACATTTAAAGCACCTGCCTTGACCGGAGCAGCGACAATGACCTTCTGGGCCCCGTTTTCGAAGTGGGGTGCCAGTTCCCGGGTGGTGCGGAATTTCCCCGAGGCTTCGATGACGATGTCGACATTGTAAGCCTCCCAGGGGATTTCTGCCGGCCGGGTAAATTCACTGAAGCTGACTTCTTGACCATCAATCTGGATGACTTTTTCTGCGGCGCGAATATCACGCTGCCAGCGCCCATGTACGGAGTCGAACTCCAGCAGGTGAGCTGCGGTTTCCGGGCCGCCCTTGATTTCATTGATATGGACGATGTCGAAGTCTGGCCAGCCCCAGGCTACTCTTAATGCCAGACGCCCCATACGGCCGAAACCGTTGATGCCGATGCGAATCTTCATACGCACTCCTGTTTCAGATACTGCGAAGCTAACTGTGCAGGGTAAGAATGTCAATCATTGTGAAGGTTGAAAGGTTCTTTACTCGAAAGGCAAAGGGGGTCCTGTCTGTCGTTTTTATTGAGTCGCTCGAAAAGGGCAATCTGCTCGGCTATGGAGAGTTTTTTTCGACAGCCACTGTCGCTACGCAGACAGAGTCGACAGCGGTCATTGGAACACCACTGGCATTGGCGGCAGTCGGGGCAGGGATGTTTCTTGTTACGAGTCTCCATCCTTGTATTTTACTGTGTTTGCTCCAAGTGGCACAAGCCCGCGGCTCTCCAGCAGTTTCCCGCGTTGATGATAAAGGTACCCCATTTCACAGAGTTCCGCCGCAAGCAGCAGAAAAATTGCAACTGCAATCCCTGGCAAGGGTAGCGGGGGAATAACGATTACCGGCCAGAGAACGACCATCAGAAGCGCTTTGTAGAAGGTGGAGCGACCGAGGCGAGTGGTCAGATGCGCTCCGGCGAACCAGCCTCGCAGCAGATTGGTGGCACCGTACAGGAATGGGAAGAGAGCACAGGCCGTCAGTGGCCAGGTGATGTAGTGCCGCATATCAGGGTCAAGCCCCATGATTGTTCCGAGGATCGTTCCGTTCAGAGGCCAGGCGATCAACAACATGACCAGGGCCATGCCGAAACTGACCCTGATGAAAAAACGCACCAGGAGCTCGCTGTCGGATGCCTGGCGGACCAGGGTCAGGTAGGCCTGCTGCAGGTTGCGCATTGGCCCGGCGAGCAGGAAGAGGAAACCGCGAATCACACCAAAGGCCGCCAGCGCCAGGGTGCCGTCGGGGAGGCGGCTGATGATGGCGTTGATCAGCAGCGGCACAGTCTGTTGCATGCCGGAGGAATAGGCTAGCGGCAAGCCGTAGCGCAGAATGTCGGCAAAGCTGTTCTCGTCATCCTGTTCAGCGGGCAGCTTGATACGCCAGGCAAAGAAGGCAATGACCAGGGTTTCGGTGCCGACACAGCCGAGCAGGGCAAAGGCTGCAACCCGGGTGCCGGAAAACCACAACTGTCCCACCCAGAGATAGGCAAACAGCATGATAATCCGTACTGCGGTGGCAATGGAGACCAGGCCGGTGCGACGGACGCGGATGACCAGCCCCTGGCAGATACCGCGCAGCCCGGTTATGAAAGGGAGAAAGACCAGCAGGCTCAGAGCTTCGCGGGCGCCACGGGCAACTTCTGGAGTTACGCCCAGAAGGCGATTGAGGATAAATGTGCCGACCGGGGTGAAGGCGAGCAGGGCGAGTAAGACAGAGGCCCAGGTGGCGATCAACAGCATAAACAGAATCATACCGACAAGTGATTTGCGGCCGCGCACCATGGCGATAGTAATCGTATGATTCTGGTAAGATGGCGAGGCGACAAAAAGGTGTAGGACCATAGCCACGGAAAACCCGGCCAGGAATACTACAGCGTTTTCCAGGCGGGCCAGGCCTGCGTTGATGATTGAGTGAGATACACTCATCAACTGAACGTTGAGTACCAGAGGGAAGAAGAAGAGGGCAGCGGCTTTCTGGGTCAGCCGGACATTGTTCAAGGTTGATCGACCTCAGGGAAGAGACGTGGTAAATCAGCGGTGGTTACAGCCTGAAAGTCAGCCTGCAGGCCATCGTCATGTCCTAGACCCCAGCTGCAGAAGCAGGATTTGACTCCGGCAGCTTGAGCAGCGCGCAGATCGACATGATGGTCGCCGAGCATGACAGTATGTTCAGGCGTACTGCCCAGCAGACTCAGGGCATGATGAACCATATCCGGGTGCGGTTTCCTTTGCAGTGAGAGTTCGGCACCTATGACAGTCTGAAAGAACCTGGCCAGTCCGAGACGGTTGACGATAATGTCAGCCAGATGTTGCGGTTTGTTGGTGACTACAGCCATCGGCTTGCCTTGGTGCAACTCGAGAAATGCAATGATCCCAGGGTAGATCAGGGTCTCATCGGTCAAATGTTCGGTATAAATCTCCATGAAACGCTTGCGGCGAGCCGTGCTGAACTGACCTTCCGGAAGGGCGCGTTGGAGCAGCAGGCCGACACCATCGCCCACATAGGAACGAACCTGATCACTGGTTACAGTGGGCAGGTCAAGCTCATTCCGCAGCAGATTTACTGCTTTGGTCAGGTCTGGAATTGAATCAACCAGGGTGCCGTCGAGGTCGAAGAGAAAGGCGTTAATGGACATTTTAAACTCGGAGGCGTGAGGCGCGAGGCGCGAAAAAAAGACTCATAATATCTATCGAGCACCGAAGATGGCGGTACCGATGCGGACAAGAGTAGCGCCCTCCTCGATGGCGACTTCGTAGTCGTGGCTCATCCCCATGGAGAGTTCTTGCATGGTGACGTTCGATAGTTCGAGGGCAGCAATTTGTTCGGCCAGTTCCCGCAGCTGTCGGAAATAGGGGCGAACCTCTTCCGGGTCGGCCACCCAGGGCGGCAGGGCCATCAACCCCTTGATGCGGACATGCTTCAATTGAGCAACCTGACGGACAAGATCAATCAGTTCACTGGCCGTGGTTCCTGACTTGCTCTCTTCTTCTCCGAGGTTGACCTGGATAAGGATGTCGACGCAAGCGTCATTTTTACTCCATTGACGATTGATCATCTCAGCCAGGGAGAAGCGGTCGACGGAATGGATCATGGCAACCTTGCCGCGCAGGTATTTCACCTTGTTACTCTGCAGTGCGCCGATGAAGTGCCATTCGGCATCTGCCCTGACTTCGTCAATCTTTGCCGCGCACTCCTGGACGTAGCTTTCACCGAGCAACGTTTGCCCGACGTCGATTGCAGCTTCGATGTCTTTGGCGGGCTTCTTCTTGGAGACCGCGACTAAACGCACCTCACCGGGATCACGGCCGCAATTTTGGCAGACGGCTATAATGCGTTTCTGAATCTGTGCAATGTTAGCAGCGATATCCATTCAGTTCTCAAATAGTTCAACGGCACCCAGTTCTTCCAGGGCCGCAATCACTTCACAAAGCGGCAGACCGACTACATTGGTATAGCTGCCCTCAATTTTGGGCACCATGAAGGAACCGACTCCCTGGATAGCGTAGGCACCTGCCTTGTCAAAAGGCTCTCCCGTGGCAATGTACCCTTCGATTTCCCGGGTTGTCAAATCCTTAAAAAAAACCCTGGTAGTAACAGCAGCACTGAGAGTGCGATCACTTTTCCGATCGTGGATCGCATAGCCGGAGATGACCCGATGACTACGTCCGGAAAGGCTGGCAAGCATTTCTGCGGCTTCCGCCGCATCAACCGGTTTGCCGAGAATAACATCATCACGTACCACCACGGTATCGCTGCCGATAAACCAGCGACCGGCCTGGTCTGGTCGGTCGGCAACCTCCATGGCTTTGTCGTAACTGAGCCGCACCACGTGTGCTTCCGGTGTTTCGTTCGCAAGCAGGGTTTCGTCCGCATTGCTGGGAACAACCTGAAAGTCGATCCCGACCTGGGCCAGGAGTTCGCGTCGACGGGGTGATGCCGAGGCGAGAACAATTTTATTAGCAGAGTGTGGCATGAGAAGGTTCCGATGGTCAGCTGTGCTGTTCCGGGTGGTATTACTCGTGGTGTGACAGGAGGGCTTGGCTCTCCAGCGAGGGCTCGTAGAGGATCAGGCGATTGCGACCCATATCCTTGGCTCGATAAAGAGCAAGGTCGGCTGCATGTATCAATTCATTTGCGGTCACTCCATCGGCAGGAAAAGCAGAGATGCCGATGCTCGTTGTCAGACGACCAAGAGGGAGATGA
The DNA here is from genome assembly GCA_030614505.1 of Desulfuromonadales bacterium. Lineage (GTDB taxonomy): Bacteria > Desulfobacterota > Desulfuromonadia > Desulfuromonadales > BM103 > M0040. Next base: position 566 of record JAUWTX010000184.1, on the reverse strand, counting down.
GTCTCACCAGGAAAGCTCTCGGTCTCGATAGCTCGACGAATTCGCTCACCGACAAAAACCGACTCTTTTTTACCCGTTCCTGGCAGTATCAGACAGAATTCCTCGCCGCCATAGCGGGTCACAATATCCATTTCACGTGCGGAGCGCCGCATCAGGTCGGCTACTTTGCGCAGGGCGTTGTCGCCGGCCAGATGTCCACATATGTCATTGTAAGCCTTGAAGCTGTCGAGGTCGGCCAGGATGATGCAGAAACTCTGATGCTGACGCTCGCTACGGCTGAATTCCGCTTGAAGACGATCTTCCAGGAAGCGTCGGTTGTAAAGACCGGTCAATGGGTCGGTGATAGCAAGCTGCTCGAACTGGCTCGCTTTTTCCAGGGTCGCGGCGCGATCGATCATTAATACGGCGTGATTGGTGAAGGTCAGTACCAGGTTGAGATCGGCCTCGGTAAAGTTGCTGCCGTTGCTTTTGTCAGCCAGGTTGAGAACGCCGATGAGGCGATCTTCAACTTAGAGAGGCAGACTGAGGAAAGACTTGGTTTTAAAACGCGGTCGGTTTTTAGCCGC
>JAUWTX010000185.1 GCA_030614505.1 Desulfuromonadales bacterium | reverse complement strand
GGTGATCGGAGAGGTCGAGATCTCCGGCACACGCGCGTTGACCATTCAGACCACAAATGCCGAAACTGTACTGACCCTGAAAGATGGCGTTCAAACAATTCTCGGCGGATTATTTGAACAGGACACCAAAAAGTCTAAAACTACGATTCCTTTTATCGGTGAGATTCCGGGCATAGGAGATCTTTTCAGTAGTTTCTCGAATGAGGATGTAAAACGTGAAATTCTCCTTTCAATTACCCCATATATTATCAGACAGGTGGAAGTTCCTGACGTAGATGTCGCGACTATCTGGTCCGGTGGTGAAGACAACCTGAAAGATGGCCCAAATTTCGGCGCTTTTGCTCAACCGCTGGTGAGTGAAATCGAAGCCACCAGGCCGCTGGTGGCACCTGCCGTCAAATCATTGAAGATCGAAAAATCTGCTGACGAAGATGCTGCGAAGCCTGAAATTCCTGAACCTGCAGGTGATACCAAGGGTGAGCAAGCCCCTGCCGGAAGTTCTGATCTTGTGGTGATACCATCGAAGGAAATCATAGCTGAAACGATGACTCAGAAAGAAGTCACTGTTGACGTGAAGACTCCAGAAGCAACCCAGCCTACTCAAGAAAATGTGCCGACGGAAGTCCTGAGCAAAAGCGAAGAAGTCAGTGCTCCCATAGTCCTCGAGATGCCGAAGAGAGCTCCCGCCGCAATCAATTTTGTCACCCCAAGCCAGGTTGACAAGGGGGAAGAATTTACTGTTGCTGTGCAGATCAAGGGTGTCGAACAACTCTACAGCGCACCTCTCTTTGTCAGTTATGACCCGGCGTCTCTCGAACTGGTGAGTATCAACGAAGGGGCCTTCCTTAAACAGGAGGGTCAGTCCACAGTCTTCTCCAGTAGCCCAAACCGCACTACGGGGCAGGTGATTGTCGGTTACAAACAGGGAACCGGCGGTGAGGGTGCGTCTGGTTCGGGAACCTTGTTCAACCTGAATTTTAAATCGATTGCATCCGGAGAAACCAAGCTGGAGATCGATCGTGTCAATTTTCGTAACCCGGAAGGAGTCCGGCTTCAGGTCGTACCTGAGGCGGTCATGATCGAAATACGTTGAATCTGTCGCGCTACATATCGAAGTCCGAGGGGCAGCGTGGGCTGACTCTCTTGGAGATGGTTCTGGCCATGGCCATCCTGGCAGTGCTCGCCACAGTGATTGTGCCAATGGCGGAAGTGACAGCGATGCGTGGCAAGGAACTGGAGCTGCGGCGTTCCCTGCGGGACATCCGTACGGCGATCGATTATTTCAAAGAGGATTTTGACAAGGCCGTTGAAGAAAAGAAGATTATAGCTGCGATTAACGAGACCGGTTATCCTGAAGATCTTGAAGAGTTGGTTGTAGGAAGCGACTGGAGTGGGCTCTACCCTTATAAACGCAAATATTTGAGACGTTTGCCGAAAGATCCTTTCGACGAGTATGACGAAGGCTGGGGGTTGCGCTCATACAAGGACGATCCGGACTCAACCTTCTACAGTGGCGATGACATCTACGATGTTTATTCACAGAGCCTGCGTATTGCTCTGGATGGCACGCCTTACAATACCTGGTGAAGTGCATGAGTATGAAAGATAGAAAATTGAGTTTGAATAACAGTAAAATCTGGAGTTTGAATGGCAGTAAAACCCGGCAGCGGGGGTTTACCCTGATCGAACTGTTGATTGTTATGAGTGTTATCGGCATTCTGGCCAGTATCGTGGTGCCGAATTACCAGCGCCACCTGATCAAGGCTCGAGAAGCTGTGTTGATGGAAGATCTTTACCAGATGCGTCGTGCCATCGATGCCTATTTCGCTGATCATATAAGCTATCCTGAGTCTCTGGATGACTTGGTCGCCAATAAGTATATTCGTGACCTTCCCCGCGACCCCTTTACCCAATCCACCGATACCTGGGAAGAGGTCCCACCCACCCCGTCCATTGAAGGTGAATTTGCTGAAGGTGGCTTGGAGGATGTTCACAGCGGCAGCGATCTGGTTGGTCTGAATGGCATTCCTTACCGGGATTGGTAGAGAGACCAAGCACTTACACTCTTTATCTGTCCTTTACTCACTGATGCAGGACTATGATTCAGCTTTTTAATGTCTGCAAGGCATACCAGCGCGGCGAGAACGCCCTGAATGATATTACCCTCAAGGTAGAAAAGGGTGAGTTCGTTTACCTGACCGGGCCATCCGGGGCCGGAAAGTCGACCCTGCTCAAGTTGCTTTACTGCGCTGAGCGTCCGACCCGCGGGCAGATTCTGGTCAATGCTCGTAATATCACCCGTTATGGCCCCGCACGCATTCCTTATCTGCGCCGTAATCTCGGCATCATCTTCCAGGATTTCAAGCTATTGAAACGGCGTACTGTCTACGAGAACGTTGCTTTCCCTCTTGAAGTCCAGGGACGCAAGCGCTATGAAATCAGCAAAAAAGTTTACCAGACTCTCAAGAGTGTCGGCCTTGAACATCGCCTGAAACATTATCCCCTGCAACTTTCCGGAGGTGAGCAACAGCGTGTTGCCGTTGCTCGTGCCTTGGTAGTGGACCCGTTGATCCTGCTGGCTGATGAGCCAACCGGTAATCTTGATCCGGAAGTGACTCTGGATATCATGGAGCTTTTTAAAAGTGCCAACGCGCGTGGTACTACGATTATTATGGCAACCCATGATCGCAACCTGATTCGCCAGTTCCCGCGGCGTATCGTTGCTCTGGATGCCGGCAGCCTGGCTACGGACGATTTGCCTCTTTTCCGGGGGACCAACGGTATCTCAGGTCAAACTGGAATGACAGGACAGCCCTGATGATATTGCGTGCCGCTTATTTTTTGAAACGTGCCCTGCGCAATATGCGGCAAAGTCCGGTGTTGAGCATGGCCTCCATTGGTACGGTTGCTGTTGCCCTGGCTCTTCTCGCCTTCTTTGCCATAGCTGTGCTGAATGTTCAGCAATTGACAGCATCCTGGGGGGAGAACCTGGCGATCGTTGTATATCTTGATGATGTCCCTGATGAGAAAATAGTCAAAGGCTGGGCTAAAGATATTGGTACTTACCCGGAGGTGGCAAGCGTCACCTTTGTTTCCCGCAAAGAAGCTTTTGAAAGATTCCGCAAACGGCTGGGCGATGATGCCGACCTGGTCGAAGGGCTTGGCCCGGATGTGTTGCCGGCGTCTTTGGAAATTTCTCTTGCCGATGACTGGCGCAGCGAATCTGTGCTCACAACTGTTGTCGAGCGTCTGCGAAAAGACCATCGGTTTGACGACTTGCAGTATGGTCAGGGCTGGCTGGAAAAACTGGAAGCGTTTCTCTTCCTGTTGAGGGTGTCAGGTTCAGCGCTTGGTGGATTCCTGGTTTTTGCTGCCCTGGTGATCGTTGCCAACACGATCAAGCTGACGCTTTATGCGCGCCAGGATGAACTTGAAGCTATGGCCATGGTTGGCGGCACCTCTCTCTTTATCAAGTTGCCATACCTGGTGGAAGGGGCTCTCCAGGGTCTGCTGGGTGGTTTGGCAGCCCTCGGCCTGAGTTTCCTGGTTTTCCAGTTGATCCTGCAAAAAAGTCTGGGCAGCATGCTGCTGATTACCGGAATCGACACAATTCACTTCCTGCCGCCAATATGGCCAGGCCTGTTGATCATCGGTGGTGGTTTCATCGGCTTGTTGGGCAGCCTCTTTGCTTTGCGTAAGTTTGTTCGTTTTGTGGCTCCATGAAATATCTATCGGGCATGATTGCTAAGGGCCTTTGCTGGCTGTTGCTTGCCTCTCTGGTGGTCCCCTTATCTCCTGTTTCTGCCGTAGAGGATGAGCTGAATACGAGCCAGAAGCGTCTTGACCAGATTCAGCAGCAGATCAAAGAGACCCTCAAGGGCTTGCGTAGCAAAGAGTCGGAGAGCGGTGCTCTGTCCAGAGACCTTGAGCGTCTTGGCACCGAGACGCGCCGCATCGAGCGATTGGCAAAAAGCAGTTCTCAACAATTGTCTGACCTCTCTGATCGTTTGGAGCAGCAACGTAAAAAACTTCATCAAATCAAAGCGAAACGCGATCAGACCGAGAAACAGATTCGCCAACGCCTGGTTATTCTCTACAAAACCGGTGAGGTAGGATTGATTAGAGCTTTGCTTTCAGAAGCGGAAAGCCCTCGTGACATTGCTGAGAAATATGCGTTCTTGTCAAGAATGGTGCGGTACGATCGCGAACTGCTCGGTGTTTATCGACAACAGTCCCAGGAACATCAGACTGCAGTGAGCGACCTTGAAGGTTTACGCAAAAAACAAGCAACTGTGGTCCTGCGCCGTCGTAAGGAACAGGACGCTCTACAGAAGGCCAGGAAAAACAAAAAAGTTCTTCTCGCAGAAGTGAAGAAGGACGCCGTTTTTTTGGAAAAAATGCTACAGGAATTGCGTGCCAAGGCGGCCCGTCTCAATGAACTGGTCAAAAAACTTGAAACGGAACAAACGCAGACCTATACTGAAAGTCTGGAGGGACTCTTACCTCAAAAAGGGCGTCTGTTGTGGCCTGTCCCCGGCAAGCTCAGAGTTGGATTCGGAACCAGTCGCCACGGTGATCTTGGTACGCTCATAGAGAGTCACGGTTTTGATATTGCAGCAACTGTCGGGACTCCTGTGAGTGCTGCTGCGAAGGGCAAGGTGATCTTCGCCAACAGTCTGCGAGGTTATGGTAAGTTGATGATTGTCGATCATGGCAGTAAGTATTACACTCTTTACGCACATATGGCGCGTTTTACTAAACAGGTCGGAGATTACGTTGCTGCCGATGAGGTCCTTGCCTACTCAGGTTATGAAGGTCGTGACGCAGTCTATTTTGAGATTCGCCAGGGCGGCAAACCCCTTGATCCTGCCGGCTGGTTAAAGTCGCGCTGAGATTCTGGAGACTCATATGCTAAACAATAAATTATCCACTCTTCTGCTCACCATGGTGCTCCTGTTGCTGCTTGGCGTAGTTTCCTTTGGGCGGATTGAGGTTCCTGAAGCGAATGCATCCACTGATT
>JAUWTX010000147.1 GCA_030614505.1 Desulfuromonadales bacterium | reverse complement strand
TGCAGAAACTGCTCGACAATCTGCCAGCTGATTCGCCGCTACATGAATACACCTTCACGGTGCAGCTGGTGGAGAACGAGGAGATCAATGCCCTGGCGTTGCCGGGAGGGCATATCGTGGTCTTTTCCGGCCTGGTTGATCAGGCTGATTCGGAGAACGAACTGGCGATGGTTCTGGCCCATGAGCTGGGACACTTTGCCCATCGTGATCATCTCAAACGCCTGGGGCGAGGTCTTGGCCTGACGGTTGCGGCCATGCTGATCTTTGGTGAAAACAGTTCGGCCAGTAATCTGGTGAGCAAACTTTTTCTGGTCACCGAAAGCCGTTATTCCCGCGAACAGGAGTCAGCTGCCGATAGCTTTGGTCTCGATCTGTTGGTGAAAAGCTACGGTCATGCCGGCGGGGCCACTGATTTCTTCAGCCGAGTGGGGGAAAAGGCCGGTAGTCACATCCCCTACCTGTTGGCATCGCATCCTCATCCTGATGATCGGATTAATGAATTGCAGGAATTGATCGCTGCCAAGGGGTATCGGGTTGGGGTGATCACTCCGTTGGGGGATGACTTGCAGAGCAGTCCAAAGGCTGAAAGGGACTCTGCTTCGCAATAGCCTGTCTCTGTCACCTTTTCAGTTGAAATCGCCATCTTATCTGTCAGAGTATGAAAGCCATGAATGAGTTTGAAGCCAATCTGCCTCTCGGCAAGACCACAATTTACAAGGCGGAGTACGATCCCGGTCTGCTCTGCCCGATACCGCGTCGGCTCAAGCGTGATGAACTCGGCCTGCCTGATGTCCTGCCGTTCCATGGTGTGGACATCTGGAATGCTTATGAGATTTCCTGGCTGACCTCGCAGGGCAAGCCGGTGGTTGCCATGGGCGAGTTTCGTGTCCCCTGCGAATCGCCCAACCTGATCGAATCGAAGTCGATCAAACTCTACCTCAATTCTTTTAACCAGACCCGGTTTGACGATTTCGAGTCGGTGCGTGCCCTGATGAGCCAGGATCTTGGTGGTGCGGCTGGGGCGCCGGTAGATGTGCATTTGCTTGGAGCTGCAGAGTTTGTTGATGAGTCTTTCGCCACTCTGCCGGGGCATTGTATCGATGATCTCGACATCAAGATCGAGAACTATGCTCTGGACCCTGGCCTCCTCAAGGGAGCTGCTGATTCACAACAGCAGGTTGCAGAAGCTCTGCACAGCCACTTGTTGAAAAGCAACTGCCTGGTGACCAGCCAACCGGATTGGGGTAGTGTGCTGATCCGCTCTGAGGGTGCGAGAATCGATCACGAAGCATTGTTGCGCTACCTGGTTTCCTTCCGTCAGCACAATGAATTTCACGAGCAGTGTGTTGAACGGATATATGCTGATTTGATGCGTTTCTGTCAGCCACAAAAATTAACCGTTTATGCTCGTTACACTCGCCGCGGTGGCCTCGATATCAACCCGTATCGCAGCAATTTCGAATATGAAGTGGAGAACTTGCGTCTAGCGCGGCAATAGTACTAAGAGCTTATTGATGACAGGTTATTATCCTGCATATCCCTGTAAAACGGTTCTGATTTTAAAGACTTTTATCTGACAGGGATGAACAGGATGGTTAAACCCGAAAAACCTTTGTTTTGATGATAATCCCATTTTCTTATAGAATGCTCCGAATACTATTTTGACTTTGCAGGATTTCGAATTCATGGATAAAGATATTTTGACAGAATTGACACCCGGTGAGGTTGCCGAGGCATTGGTCTTTGCGCAGCAGGCAATGCATGGTGCGAGTGCCGTCGCCCTGCGTTATTTCCGCCAGCCTCTGGAAGTGGAAAACAAGCTTGCCGAAGGCAGCTTCGACCCGGTGACCTGTGCTGATCGCGCAGTCGAAGCCTTCCTGCGCGAGGAGCTTGGCCGTCGCTTTTCCACCTTTGGCGTCATCGGTGAAGAGGACGGGGTCACACCGGGAGACTCGGATATCAACTGGGTGATTGATCCGATCGACGGAACCAAGGCGTTTATCAGCGGTTTTCCGACTTGGGGGATCCTGCTTGGGTTGCAGCAGAAGGATCGGGTTCTGGCAGGGCTCATGTGCCAGCCGGTGACCGGTGAGCTATTTTACGGCAGCGCGGCTGGTTCTTTTCTGCGACACGACGGTGAGATTGTTGCCATACAGACCCGACAGAACACCCACCTTGAAGAGGCCCTGCTCTACCGCACTCACGAGAGCATGTTTGCGAATGAGGCCAACCTGGCAAGATTCAGACGGGTGGCGGCAAAGACCCGCTTGCAGCGTTTCGGCGGTGACTGCTACTCCTACTGCATGCTGGCGCTCGGTCAGATCGACCTGGTGATTGAAGATACCCTGCAGCCGTACGATATCATTCCGCTGATTCCAATCATCGAGGCGGCCGGTGGTGTGGTGACCGATGCCCAGGGGAAGACTCCCGTTGCCGGGGGGTTTGTGATCGCAGCTGGCAACCGGCAGCTACACGAGCAGGTTATGTCACTGATTTGATAGTGGTCCTGGGGCTACCAGGGTTCAGGTGTGGAGATTGTCAAATGGAAACAATTAAAACGGCCAGCTTTGAATACCTGGTGGATCTTGCCAAAAAGAATCCGGAAGGTGGTTACACTTTTGTACTCGATGGCACCCCCTACCAGATTGAGGATGTTCTGGAAATCTCCAAGATCGCCACGGATCATGGTTACATTGTGATCTATTGAGTCAATTATGTTTTCTATGTTGAATCAACGGGCGGCCATTTGGTCGCCCGTTTTTGTAACGCTACTGAAAAAGCTGTAAGGTCTTTAAGACACTAAAGCCTTATAGCTCAGCAGCTAACAGCTTGCCCTATCACAACCCGCTGGCATCAAGCGAAGATTCAATCTCCAGAGACCGTAGTTTGAGAACCATCTTGCGACGGATTGCAGTGGGGATTTCAACATGCAGGCACTGGGTGTGGGGGTTGAGTTTGTGCGCAGCGATCCGTTGCAGGGCATTGGCTCCTGCACCAGGAATCCAGCGCAGATCCTCCTTCGGCAGAAAGGTGCGTTCTTCACCATCGATCAGGCTGTCGATATCGGTTTTTGGATCTACCTGGAAGCCGAGCAGTTGCATACCGCCAAGCAGGGCAAAGTTGTAGCAGAGGTGGGTACCAGCGCAGAACTGCACGTACATCTCGGTGGAGAGATCCCGGATAAGGTTCAACCCCTCTCTTACAGCGTTATTCGGCTGCAGAAAAAGCACGTCCTCTTCTTTGAGGAAAACCCCTATGTCATCCGGCGACCGGTATGGTGGCAGCCCGCCAAGTCCGACCACGACGCGCCGATCGTCACTGAATGTTCCGACGCAGCCATGTATATCGATCACTAAGTCCGGAAGTTCAAGCTCCAGTTTGGCAACGAAACTCGGTAAGCCTTCTTCGAGCTTGTAGCAATATGGGTGGCCGTGCTCATCGACATAGGGATAGATGATGTCAATATTGCTCGGATTGAGTGGCACGCCCCAAGACTCCAACTGTGCCACGTTTTCGTCGGTCAAAGGCTCTCGCCCGGCAAAGCCTAGATTGATGATCGCTGATCCACCCTTGCCGGTGCGCAGAAAATAGAGGGTCACCTCCAGGGTGTGGGGATCGTACGGGCCATGGCTGGCGGTGATCAGAGGTCGCAGCTGACGGCTGTCGTCCTGCAGATGGCGTAGCAGTAAAACACCGCCGGCAGCATCCGGCAAATAGCGTCCTTCGAATTCCGGCAAGGCCTGACCGCAGAGCTGCCAGCCTGAATCCTCGGTTGGCACTCTGGCAAAGAAACGCTGCAGCACCGCCTGGCGCCAGGTGGCAACAAAACGCAGGCAACGGTCAGGCAGACGGTAATAGATTGAATAGTGAACTGGATCGAGATAAATGCGGGCCTGCAGGCGTTTGAGCAGCTCCCGGTTGTAGTTGTTCTGGGTGGTTTTCAGTAGACGGTCGGTGATTTCTACCATGGCGGCGAAAGCATCCTCGCCGGGGGGAGTATCGAGGAGCTCAACCCGTTGCAGTTGGCTGTAATCCTCCTTGCCAATTTCGACTTCAAGACGATTCAGGTGTCGCTGGAAAGGGACAGCCTCATCGACTTCGAACTGGCTGAGAAAAAGTGGCGATATTTCGGGGCGTTGGTCTTTCATTTACATCCCAATAATTAAATTCTTTCTTTAATCTTACTCATCTCAAAGTTTTTTACGAGTGTATCAAATATGGCTACTCCTTGTTGGGTTGCTTGTGGATTCTGGCAATAGAGAAAAAGATGCCGATGAAACAAAGCACAGAGAAAGTCAGCAATGCAGTATGCATACTGAAAAGAAACTCTGGTTGGGTCTCTGCAGTGACTGCATGGCCGCCCATAAAGATTGAAAAGACGATGGTGATAATCGTCATGCTGGCCATCATTCCCAGGGTGCGCATGGTGCTGTTGAGTCCTGACGCTACGCCGAGGTAACGGGGTGGGACACTGCCCATAATGACGCTGATGTTCGGAGAAGAAAAGAGGGCAAAACCAAGGCCGAGGATCGCCAGCATGACCATGATCAGGGAAACCGGAGTGGTGGCAGTGATGCTGGCGGCGATGCCGAGGCCCGCGGCGCAAAACCCCATGCCTATAGTCGCCACGCTCGCTGCGGAAAAGCGATCAGCGAGTCGTCCGCACAGCGGTGAAAAGATCGCTTGTATGATTGGCTGGATAATGAGGATAGTGCCGGCCTCGCGCGGATTCAGGCCTTTGACATATTGCAGATAGAGACTGAGGAAAAAGGTCACGCCGAAGGTGGCGGCGTAGTTGAGCAGGGCCGCCAGGTTAGAGAAGGCAAAGACCCGGTTGCTGCGCAACAGGGCGACGTTGAGGACCGGGTATTCGGTACGTGATTCCATTACCAGAAAAAGAATCAGAACGCCTGTGCCGGCTGTTGCGAGCAGCCAGGCCCACAGACCCTGGTCCAGGTTGGAGGCTCCGGTGATTAATAGCAGAATGCCTCCGGCGTAAACCAGGCTGCCTTGCCAATCGAAAGGTTCTCCCTTGGCTTCGGCCCACTCACCGCGTAGTTTGGCACAGGTGACAGCAAAAGTAATCATACCGAGGGGGACAGCAAGGTAGAAAATCGAACGCCAGCCGAAAGAGGTGACCAGGGCTCCTCCGAAAAATGGTCCGCAGGAGATGCCGGCATAGACGCTGGCAACAGCGATACCGAGAGCCTTGCCACGTTCTTCAGGGGGGAAGACCGAAACAACGATGGCAAAGGTGGTTGCCATGACCATGGACCCGCCCATCCCCTGCAGAAAACGCATGACGATCATCGATTCGATCGACCAGGCCTGCGAAAGCAGCCCGCCAGCGATGGTAAAAACGATAATGCCGTACTGGAAAATGCGGCGGCGTCCGTAGATATCCCCCATTCGTCCCATGGCCAGCAGGAAGATGGAGGCAGACAGCACATAGGTGGTTTCCACCAGACCCAGTTGCATGGCACTGGCTGAAAAGTCGCGACCAATGGCGGGCAGGGCCACTCCGACCGCCGACATCATGAAAGGCATGAGGAAGTGGGCGGTACAGACAACCATGAGAGTAGCGGACCGGGAAACCTGCTGGGTCATCTAAAACCTCGAAGCGAGTGGCGGGTGGCGCGTGGCGCGAAAAAAATAGTCAGAAAACATTATATCTCTTAAGGGTTTACCCGCCACCCGCCACGCGCCCCTACAGATACGTCCTGCCACCCATATAGGTTTTAGCGAAAAAACGGTTCGAGAGCTTTTCGATGCGCACGTTTTTGCCGGTGCGGGGCGCATGGATGAAGTTGCCATTGCCGACATACATGCCGACGTGGGTGACTCGCGTGCCGCCTTTGGTGGCGAAAAAGACCAGGTCCCCCTG
>JAUWTX010000007.1 GCA_030614505.1 Desulfuromonadales bacterium | reverse complement strand
TTAATACGAACAAACTAAAGCGGGGGCATCCAAAAGGATGCCCCCGCTTTTATTCTAATACACAACACACAAAGTTCCGCGATGAAAATTATCGCAGCAACTTACCAAGATAGAGAAAAGTAGCACCAACCGAAATACTCGCAAAGACGTTGCCAAGGTTCTTGCACCAGAAAGAAATCTCGTAGCGGATCGGAAAAACATCCTTGACCTGGTCAAGACTGAACACGTCGATATAGAGTTGTGAGCCTTTCCATAGGAAGATACAGGCAAAAACCACCATAAAGGCCAGGAAGCCGTTACCGATTGGAGTGTCTTTGACATTGAAATAGATCTTGCGGATCAAATCAATGTTGATCAGCGAGAGGAATACCCAGTTGGTGTTCTCGACGATCCGGACAATACGAATCACATCCTCATTGATAAGGCCTATATTGGCATACAAGAAGAGCATTGAAGCAACGATAACACCAGCCGCCACGAGGTAAACAACCAGTTTATTTCCCTCGAACTCAAGGGTTCGGGTAAAAACATAATACTCCTGGAAACCATGACTCATAACCAGAATGGAGATGGTCCCTATGATGTGACCCATGACCAGTACGTACGGGCTACCGAGACCCGGGAGAAACGGCAGGGCCCCCGGGATGATTTCGCCAAGAAGTATTAGAAAGAAGCCAACGGCGATGCTGGTCCAGACTCGAGCATTGCCGATACTGAAATAGAAAGAAACCACCCCTGCAATGAGCCAGAAAACCGCCAATACAACCTGAAATATCTCCATGAACACCTCCCTAGCAGCCCGGACTTCAGGCAAGAAAAAACGGCGACTCGCAAGCCGCCGGGATATGAACCGGGTTATTTAGAAAGCCCCTTGAAACCCTTCTTCATTTCTTCAAGCATCTTGTCAATCCTGCTCGGCCCGGCAACCAACCTGGCCGCCTTTGTTATGTTCCCATAGAATCCATCAAGAACGGACTCGTTAAGCTGGCCACCGTTGAGTTTCATCTTTTCGAATTCCTTCTCGACCAGCGCTGTACCAATCTTGCCAAGATGCATCTGAGCCAGTTGCTGGAAGAGTGCAAGTGTTTTTTGCCGGCGATCCGATTCACGCATTTCCAACGTGTGGCTCGCAACACTCTCCTGCTCTTCACGCTGGCGACGGCGCGCCGCAACAGCAGCGCTCCACAGCCCGTCGACATCAGCGGTTTCCATAAGGTCTGCCAACGATTTCTCACTATCACCCCGGGTAACAAGAACGTCAACTTTAGCGCCGGGCTCCTTGGCAACCGACAGGGAACTGTCCGCTGTCGTTTCGATGTCCGTTGAACCATCGTGGAAGAACCCGAGAGGGTTGCCATCCCGATAGAAGATCAGGGCAATATGCTCTTTTGAATAGATCCGCAAGCAACCGCTACGTTTCTCTTCACGCATACGAACCAGAAGAGACTTGATATCTATCAGCTGCAGATCCTGGCCCTTGTGCAACATTTCACCATGTAACAGGGTATGGATGCTGTAAGCTAATTCAGTTGAAAGACGATAGATATTAAGAACTCCGGTTCCAGTCAAAGCCTCGTGGAAAGTGCGGGAGATACCGTCATAAGCAATCAGGTGTTCCTGGTCGTTTTCGTAAAGGGTACTGATCAAACGACCTTCCTGATAAATAAAAACACCGGTCCCGTCTGGAAAGTCAAAGCGCAGATAACCGGTAAACTTGCCCTTACGCATTTTGCCCAGTGCATCAGCCAGGTTGACTTTACCCGGGTTGATATTTTCCTTAACAGGATTGCCACGTGGCAACAGAATCATAACTTAAGCCTCGCACCTTAATCTGTGAGTAACGAACAGATTCAGGTCACACTAATTAGCTCTAGAACCTGATCACAACTTTTTAGAATATTCGAGCTTTCATGTCAAGAATCTTGCCGTCGCGGAAGTTTGTTTAAATCCGACATCCTGTTAGAACAGACCGGCGTCGCGGAGTGTCCGCGCAACCTGTCGACGTCGGAGCACAAAACTACGGTAAGCATCGTCAGCCAGTTGAGTCTCAACATAAGTAGCAAGGCTGTTCACCAGTATAAGCTCACGATAGGTCATATCCAGTGACCGACCGGTCATCATCTCCAGCGAGTCGACCAGGGACTTACGTCCATTGAGCTCTACTTCCTCACTGTCAAGCAGCTCTCCGTCTGCATCACAAAGGTGAACAGTCAAGCGACACTCAGGTCCGATCAGACCAGGCCCGTCAATGGTCAGGGCAACCGTGTAGTTTTGACCATTGGTATCATATAAGCCATCAGCATCATACAAACTGAGGTCACTGCAAATCTGTTTGAAACAGCCCGGATGAATAAACCCTCGGCGACGACTGCGTATATCAAAGTAAAAATGTCCATCATCTGCGAGGGACTGGCAGCAGCAGAGGGGACATTCGAGAACCAGGCGACGGCGATGACCCGTGGATATATTCGTAAAAACATCCTGCGTTAATCCAGCCTGACGACCACGCTCGTCAGCTGGTTCTGCATCGAACCGGGTCAGGACAAACTCGGCCAGGCACTTGAACTGACCGTGGACAGCAGTGTTGCGAGCATGCGTAAGAACCGGCCGTAAACGACTGGAGAACCCTGAGGCCAGACCTTCCACCTTGGGGCTCTTGCTGATGTAGATATCCAGGACCTGATAATCACGCTCCCGGGCCGCGTAGGCAAGAAATTCATGGACCTTCACTTCGGCATTGAGCCGGGCACGACTATCGACCAGGCTAGGAACCAGCCAGAGCCGATCGGCACGCTCACCTGCGGTCAGGATCTGCTGCAAAGCGCTTGCGTTGACCAGTGATGCGCGATCCTTGATCGGCACCAGCACCAGATCGGCGGCCAGCAAAGCGGCCTCAGTAAACCAGTCGAGAATCGGCCGGGTATCAAGGATCATGATGCCGGAAAATGCCGTTGAGTGCAGTCTCTGACGCAACCAGGCAGGGGCACAAGATGGAGCCTGCAATCGATTATCTGAGGCAATATACTGCACACCGTATTGACCGAGCACAGCAAGGTCAGCAGGCGGAATATCCTCCAACAGTCCGGCAACACTCCTCTCCGGTCGCGGACCGAGGGCAAACATCTGGTCGACGCTGAAATGGTTGTCGAAGGAAGCGATCGTTACCGGCAGATCTTCACGCAGAGCCTTGAGATAAACGGCCAGGTTGGTAGCGATTGTCGTTTTGCCCACCCCACCCTTTTCGCTGGCGACGGCAATCACAAACGGACGGTTCATGAGGCACCACTCGCTGCCAGCAATTCTTGCAGAGTCTCCCATAACTCCAGACAGTCATCCAATTCCAACTGCAGATCGGTATGTTTATCGATCAGTTTGCCGAGACGCGCATGATCGACAGCCATCGCCGGATCCTGCATCTCTATAGTCAACCCTGCCAGATTCTGTTCAAGAGCCTCAATTTTCTGTTCAACCTCTGTCAACTGCTTTTGTTGTTTCTGTTCCTGCCGCCGTGCCGCCTTGCGCTCCGCGTGTGAAGCGACTCGGGAAACCTTGTCCTTCTCTGGTGAAGCTGCCTTATTAGCGTTTGCCTGCTCAACCCGCAACGAAGAGTGGCTGACATCTCCTTCGCCGCTTTTGCTGCGCAGAAAGTCTCCGTAATTACCGAGATAAGAAGTAGCCCGATGCTCTGCGACCTCAACAACCCGACTGGCCAGGGCGTCAACAAAATAACGATCGTGGGAAACGAACACCAGGGCACCCTTGTAACCTTTCAGAGCCTGCAGGAGAACTTCCTTGGAAGCCAGGTCAAGGTGGTTGGTTGGCTCATCCAGCAACATAAGGTTAGCCGGTTCAAGGAGCAGGATAGCCAGGGCCAGACGATTGCGTTCCCCTCCGGAGAGGACTGCAACCCTCTTGTGCACATCATCACCATGAAAAAGGAAAGCACCGAGCAGGTTGCGGACTTTCGGCACCATATCAAAGGGCGCTGCCCGGGTGATCTGCTCAAGGACTGTCAGTTTTGCATCAAGAGTGCGCGCCTGATCCTGAGCGAAATAAGCCATGACCAGGTTATGGCCTTCCTCGCGTTCGCCCTTGAGAGGCGCCTCCACACCGGCCAGCAGGCGCATCATGGTAGATTTTCCAGCACCATTGGCACCGACCAGAGCGATGCGTTCACCCCGTTCAACGGCAAGCTCAACCTCTTCCAGCACAGACAAATCACCGTAGCCATGAGACACCCCGGAGAGACTGATTGACAAGCGCCCGCTTTTGGGTGGTGTCGGAAATGAAAAACCTATCTTTTTCCGTTCCGGCGGCAATTCAATGCGTTCTATTTTTGCCAACTGCTTGACCCGACTCTGCACCAGGGCCGCCTTGTTGGCATTGTAGCGAAACTTATTAATGAAGGCCTCAAGGCGGGCGATGTCTTCGTCCTGACGCCTTTTGGATTCCCGTAAAGTCTTGACACGTTCATCCCGGGCGGTCAGGTAACGGGAATAATTACCGGGGTAATCTGTCAGCTTGCCATGCCAGATTTCGACAATTCGTGTCACCACCTGGTCCAGGAAGAAACGATCATGTGAGACCAGGATCACGGCATGAGGATAAGCTGCCAGGTAACTTTCAAGCCAGTCACGTGCAGGCAGGTCGAGATGGTTGGTCGGTTCATCAAGCAGCAGCAGGGTTGGTTTTTGCAGCAGCAGCTTGGCCAATGCTATACGCATCTGCCAGCCGCCGGAAAAATGTTCACAGGGCTTGTTCCAGTCTTCCTCGGCAAAACCCAGGCCCTTCAGGACCCGGCCGATTTCAGCCTCGATGGTATAGCCGCCGCGCTGCCGAAAAAATTCCTGCAATTCAGAGTAGCGATCAAGGTCTGCCTGCTCCGCTTCACGGCTGATCTGCTCCTCAAGCACCTGCAGCTCAGCTTCGACAGCCAGGAGTTCCTCAAGCGCCGAACGCACCTCGTTAAAGAGATCCCTGCCGCAGTGCTCCAGGCCTTCCTGAGGCAGGTAACCAATCGTGGTCCCCCGTGCAAGATGGATATTCCCGGCATCAACCTCTGACTGCCTGGCCAGCAACCGTAACAGGGTAGTCTTGCCGGCACCATTCTCACCACACAGACCGATACGGTCTGTCGGACGAACATGCCAATTGACATGGCGCAAAACGACCTGATCGGCAAACTGTTTGACAACATCTTTAAGCTGTAACATGGGGCATGTTATAGCACATCTACACGACTGCGAGAATCTTCATCACGAAGTTATCTTCATCGTTGACAGAAAGGTCAAACCCTCGCAGAATGAGAAGACCTTCATCCCTTGATAAGATCAGGTCTCAAGACAATTTCTTGTAGGCTATAATCCTAAGGAAGGACATTATGGCACGAAAAGTCTTTATTGCAGCAACTGGTCAGGACTGTGGCAAAACAACTACCAGCCTCTCCTTGCTTCACCTGGCGCGCAAAAAATATCGCCGTGTCGGCTTTATCAAACCAGTAGGGCCAAAAGCCGTCCGCTACGATGATTTCTGGGTCGACAAGGATGCTGCGTTGGTCGCCAAGGTCTTCGATCTTGAAGATGATATTCGGTTTATGTCACCCATAGTTCTGCAACCGGGGGATACACGCAAGGTTCTGGACGGTGTGATAAGTAAAGATTTAATCGAAAAGCAGCTGGTCGAGGCTTGCAGAGAACTTGAGGAGCGCTGCGATTTCCTGATTATAGAAGGAGCCGGACATAGCGGTGTCGGTTCGGTTCTCGGTCTGAGCAATGCCCGGGTAGCCCGACTGCTTGATGCTCCGGTATTACTAATCAGTGGTGGCGGCATCGGCCACGTAATTGACGATGTGAGCATGAATCTGGCCCTGTACAAGATGGAAGGGGCTGATGTACGTATCGTCATGCCGAACAAGTTGATTGCTGAAAAACGTGCCCGAACCCTCGAATATATGGGCAAGGCTTTTGCCGATCAGAAGTTTATCATTCAAGGCGGAT
This sequence comes from Desulfuromonadales bacterium, assembly GCA_030614505.1. Lineage (GTDB taxonomy): Bacteria > Desulfobacterota > Desulfuromonadia > Desulfuromonadales > BM103 > M0040. The sequence goes on along the minus strand of JAUWTX010000007.1, from coordinate 16,932 downwards.
TCAACTATTCGCCAATCCTTGCCGGCCCCACCCTGCAGCATGTAGCCAAGCTCTTCAACCTGCCGTTACGGGCCACCCGCAAACAGGCTATGCACATTATCAAGGGCATCCAGCTTGCTGCCGCCTCCACGGAAAAAGTTGTCGAAATTCTCAAACCATCAACACTGTTACTGGTCAACAGCAGCCGCGATGAACTGCTGGTCATGCTCGCCACGCTTTACCATATCCCCGAACATCGTGCAAAACTCTCCGGAGTGTTGATCTCCGGAGTCAACACGATCTCCAAACTCACCCAACAGGTTCTCGACGACAGTGATCTGCCGTTCATGCGTTCCGAACAGCACACAACGGCAGTTTTTCAGACAGTTACAAGAGATGTTTCCAAGATCACAGAGGATGATCTGGAGAAGATTAACCTAGTCAAGGAGCTGGCTGAGCAGGATCTTGATTTTGAGTTGATTGATGGGATGTTGGGTTAAAAAGTAAAAAGTAAAAAGTAAAAGGTTAAGGGTTAAGGGTTAAGGGTTCTGGGGTTACCCCTGGGCCCTTAACCCTGATCCCTGAGCCCTAAACCGTATTTTTCTGTGCAAACTTAATTTTTTTTGTTATAGTTCACACCTATATACCTTTTTTAAAAGGTTTTTTTCGATCTTATGGGTCATGATGACCCTGCAGATATACACACTTTCGGCATTTATCCTGTCCTTGAGCGAGCTCCCAGTTCCGGTTGAGCTTAGTGATCTCGGGATAGGGTTTGTGCCCCTAACAGATCAAGGTTGTCGTGCGCGACAACCGGGAAGAATTACATGTCTAAAAAAATGATGGTTAACGCCACTCATCCGGAAGAAAACCGGGTGGCTATTGTAGAAGACGGTGTCCTCACTGAGCTTGATATTGAGGTTGCCAGTCGGGAGCCCACTAAAGGAAACATCTATAAGGCGGTTGTAGTCCGGGTCGAAACCGGTCTGCAGGCCGCTTTTGTCGATTATGGTGCTGAACGCCTCGGCTTTTTACAGATCGACGAAATCAATTACACCACGGTCAAGCCGGACTATAAGCCGGCAGAAGATGGCCGACGACCACGTATCAACGACCTGTTGCACCGTGGTCAGGAGTTCCTGGTTCAAATCACCAAGGAGGAGCGCGGCACAAAAGGTGCTGCCCTGACCACTTACCTCTCCCTGGCTGGCCGCTACATGGTCCTCATGCCTGGCAGCCAGACACGGGGTGTCTCCCGCAAAGCAGAGAGCGATTCACAACGCAAAGAGCTGAAAAAGGCCATGTCTTCACTCGACATGGCAGAAGGCGTCGGCTATATCGTGCGCACGGCCGCCCTCGACCAGACCCGTGAAGAACTGGAGCGTGACTACCGCTACCTGATCCGTCTTTTTGAGAGCATCAAGGAGCTTGAGCAGAAGGCCAAGGCTCCGGCCTTGATCTACAAAGAATCCAACCTGATGATCCGGTCGATCCGGGATTACTTCACCACTGAAATGGATGAAGTCCTGATCGATGACCCGCAGGTATTCAAGGAAGCCAAGGATTTCTTCCAGATGGTCATGCCCGACCAGGTCAACCTGGTGAAACTGCATCAGGAGCGCCGGCCAATCTTCTCCCGCTACCAGATTGAAGACCAGATTGAGACTTTGAGCTACAACAAGGTCGCCCTTCCCTCCGGCGGTTCGATTGTTATCGACCCCACTGAGGCTCTGGTTGCCATCGATGTCAACAGCGGCAAGATGGCCTCTGAAAAGGGTGTTGAAGCCACAGCGACCAAGACCAACCTGGAGGCCGCCACGGAAGTCGGCCGACAACTGCGCCTGCGCGACCTAGGCGGACTGATTGTCATCGATTTTATCGATATGCGCGAACGCAAGCATATGCGTCAGGTTGAGGACCAGGTCAAGAAATCTCTGGAGAACGACAAAGCCCGGGTCAACGTGGGCCGTATCAGCAAGTTCGGGTTGCTGGAAATGAGTCGCCAACGAATTAAGGCTGCTTTGACGGAAGGCTCCTACCTGCCCTGTCCTCATTGCAACGGTTCCGGCCATTTAAAGAGCCCTGAAACCCAAGCGGTCTCTCTACTGCGAAAAATTCATGCCAGCGCTGCTAAAGGGCAAGTCAGTCGGGTCGATGCTCAGCTACCGGTTGAAGTTGCCACCTACTTGTTGAATACCAAGCGTGAAGAACTTGTCGACATGGAACGGCGCTATCAACTGCAGATCCATATTCATGGCAACCGGGATATCCTCGCTGATCAGGTTGAAATTGAGATCCAGAAGAAAGAAAAGAGCAAATCGCCTCAGCCTGAATACGTAGCAGTCAGCACCCTGCCAATGGTCATCGAAGAAGACGTCAAAAAAGAAAATGGCGAATCTGCTCAGCAGGATGCTACTGAAACTGAGGCCGAACCAAGCAAAAAGCGTCGCCGCAGGAGACGGCGTAAGCCTGCAGCCACAGAAACTTCAGAGGAAGCCCAGACTACCGACCAGACGACTGACCAGGGTTCCACAGAAACACAGGGATCTACTCAAGAAGCCGACAGCGCCGAAACGGTTGCCGCACCTGCTGAGACGACTACAGAACAAACGGACACCGACGCTCCGGCGAAAAAACCACAGAGACGTCGCAGAAGCCGCCGCAAACCAAAAGCTGTGGATGGTACAGAACAATCTGAAACCGCTTCAGATACAGTTGATCAGGCACAAGCCGACACGGCAACCGAACCGGTTGGTCAGCCCGCGACAGAGCAGGCAGCGGAAGAAAAACCAACCGCAGAAACTAAGCAGAAGCAAAGACGCCCTCGCCGTACCGCCAAGAAGCCTGAAACGGATTCGGAAACAGCTGCTACAGAGCAGAACAAAGCTGCTGAGCAAACCACACCAGAGCAAGCATCCACACCGGAGCAGCCAGCCACTAAAGTGAAGCCGGCACCCAAAAAGCCTGCACGCCGTGGTCGCAAGAAGAGTGAGGAGGCGCTACCGACCCAAGAGACCGTGACTGCAAGTGAAGTAAAGCCAACAGAGGTTCAAACATCCCAGTCTGCTGCCGAAACGGAAGAAAAACCGAAGCGACGCAGAACCAGCCGTGCAAAGGTCAAGCAGGAAACGACTGAGACGGCAAAACCGAAAGCAACTGAGACATCAGCATCGACAGTAACGGAATCTGCCGTTGAGAAACCAGCCAAGAAGGCTCCTGCCCGTCGCACCAGCAGGAAGACTCCGGCTAAAAAGGCTGAGTCAACAAACAAAAGTGACAAAGAGACTCCGGCAAAGAACAATACTTCTGAGAGTCCGACAGAAGAAAAAGCCAAGCCGAAGCGTCGCAGGGCCGTTAAAAAGAAGCCGACAGAAACTGAACCACCAGAAAAAGGTTGAGGGTTAAGTTGTCAGGCAAAGAGACTTAAAGAGGCCGGCGGTGAAAATCAACGCCGGCCTCTTTAAATCTAGCCGTCTGTCGGACTATCAATAAACTAGCTGCTATGAGGCTATCCCTCGCAAAAAAACCACCAAAGCTCCATCCCCACCATAACGGCGTGGTGCGACACCCCATTCAATCACCTGCTCGCTCTGTTGATCCAGCAACTTCTCCACTGCCTGACGTAACACAGGACCATCATTTGAGTGCAACCCTTTGCCGGTAATAATCAGAACGGTTTGAAATCCCTGGTAGATAGCATCCTGCAGGAAGAATCCTACTTTTTCGGAGGCCACATCTATGATCAGTCCATGCAGATCAAGTTCAGCCTCCGGTTTGAGTTGACCGCGATTCACCTGCTTCATACGACGGGGAGCAGCCTGTTTTGCCGGCTCATCTTCAGGCCATTCATCATTGAAGGTTTTTTCCATGGAGCCGACTGCGTCTAGAAAGGCAGAGGTATCATTCTCTGATCGTGACATCTTTGGCGATAGAGAACCTCTATCATCTGCACTCTTTACAGGGCCCGGTTCCTCAGTAACACGTCCGGACATTGGCTTGACGCCTAGAAAATCCATTTCATCGGCAAAGGAGTGGTGCTCGGGAGAAGGCGCTGTTGGCTCCTTGACATTGGTCGTTGCCTGTCCAGCCCTATCCTCCGGCGACTGAGGCTTCTGGCCCACTGACGCAGACAGCCCCTTCAAACTCTTGAAGGGGCTGCTGGAAAATTCTTGTGGTGACGAAGCTTTCTGTTTCGAGGATTTTTTTCTAGCCATAATTGATGCCCTCGTAAAAAACCACTAGATAGCTAAGTAAAAACCACTAGATGACTAAGCAAAAATTTCGTCCGGCAAGGCGTAGCAAGGCGGGATTTTTGCGACGCCATCATCTTCTGACAATCTTGCGTCGACCTTGCATTGCCTTGGTTTGCTTACGGATCATGGCACCCTGCTTCTCCAGTTGGAACTGAGACCACTGATCGCCATAACCCTGCATCTTCATCTTGCCACCGGCATTGAGAGCTTCAAGATTGGCTGTCATCAGTTCGTCATTCTTGATCTTTTTCAAGCCTTTCTCCATGATCTTGACCGCCTTGTTTCGATCGCCGATCTTCTCCAGACAGAAGGCATAGAGACTCCAGAGAAGCGGCTCCCTGCGGGTGCCGGAAACTGCCTTGTCGAAAGTGCTTATCATCTTTTTCGGCTGGTTGCGCTTCATCTGGATAATCGCCAGCATCGCCATGGCAACCCAATGACGCACAAAACCCTGTTCGAGATAGTCGTAGGCCTTCTTGAAATCCCGCCTCAGGTAGTAGACCATGCCGATCTGGGAATTCATCTGCTTCTTGATGAAGAATTGCCAGTAAGCATATTTCTTTTGCACTGCTTCGAGCTTATGGATTGCCGCATCCGGACGGTTGGACATGATGTCTTTCTGCACCAGATCCATGGCATCGCCTACCCGCTTCATGACCTGCTTCAGCATAACGACATAGATGAGCGTAAAAGCGGCCAGAGCGGTAACTATCGAAACAATCTCAGGCAAACTGGTGGTCAGGAAAAGTGCGCCTCCGAACAGGCTGGCAATAACAAGAGAAATGAGTACAGACAACATGGAGATAAAGTCCTTTCAACCTTATTCAGGTTCAATTGATTTGAAGCGGCGTATTCTATCAGCCTGTTATGGTGTTGTCAAAGCAAACAGAGGGTTTTTCCCGCTACGCGCCACGCGCTACAGAATTCTTCATCAACCCATCCGTGGATGAGTAACAACTCTGTCTATACCGAGTTCAAACAGGTTGTCCGACAGACACTCGTTGTACAAGAACTGGGCATTACCATCCTGGTAAAGCTGGGTCCTCGTTTCAGATGACCGCAGAGTAAAAGCCTCACCGCAGTACACAGGACACGGCCCAGATTCATCGTCCGGGCGAAAAGGACAGTTACGACTGGAGGTGACCATAGCATAAGGGAGATGCAGCGAACTCTTGAGTCCAGCGGACAAAGGCGCCAGGCCCTGCAAGAGGTTGTCCTGTTCGATCCGTTTGATCCCCTGCTCGGCAAGCAGTTCCACGGCATCACGGTTGTGCCATGATCCACGTTGGAAGTACTCCGTCTGCTCCCGGGTCAACGCCATATCGAGAATACGTGGGCCACGCTTCTGCCCGGATAGCGTCCGCCCCAGGATGACAGTCAAGTCATCACGGAGAGCACGAACCAGCTCAAGGGTACCCCAATCTGAAATCAGGACTTCGTCGCCGGTATCAAGCCCCGGAAGAACCTTTTTCAGGATCACATCCAGGCGCCGGTACTCATCTTCACCGAGCACCGGGGTCGCTAAGGTAAAACTCCATCCTGCATGGCGAGTCCACTCTCTGGCGGCAAGGATCTTTTCGGAGGATGGCAAGCGCCAAAAACAGAACTCGGCGCCATAATAGAGACGGGAGCAACCCGCAGGCAGCTCTTCGGGAAGATCGTTCAGAAAACAGGCATGTTCAAGCTCACCTGCAACCTTAGCCACGATTGCCGCTGCTCACATGCAACGTCAGACGGTCACCCGGTTGCAGCACATGGTTTTTGGTCAGGTTGTTCCAGCTACGTATCTGGCTTGTGTTAACAGCAAACTCACGGCCGATCGCCCAAAGGGTATCACCGGGTCGAACCTTGTAGACCACCTTCTTTAAGGGTCCTGAGTTCTTGACAGCAGCGGTCTTAACCTTGACTTTTCTGGTTGGAGCCGCTTTCGAAGAGACAATCAGGCGTTGGCCAGGCCGGATGACATTGCTCCAGCCAAGCCGGTTCCAGACCCGCAATTGCTTTTCAGTGACATTAAACTTCCGGGAGATCTTCCAGAGTGAGTCACCGGAACGTACCTTGTAGTAAGTCCGCCGCGATCGTTTGTAGTCATCCTTAAGTTCAGCAAGCGGAGTCGACCCGTTTGAGTCAGGATTCAGAGGCACGATCAGGTTGGTGCCGATCTGAAGGGCCCGTACATTGCGAACACTATTGAGACGCTTGATGTCCTGCACACGAACACCATAACGATATGACAGGGCCAGCAGAGTATCACCCGACTTGACCTTGTGGCGCACATAATTGGCCCGCTGCCGCTTGGGTAAATGGGCATATTTTTCAGAAAAAATGTCCTTACTGCCAACCGGCAGACGCACCAGGTAATCTTTCACTGCCGGTGGGGTACTCCAGCGTTTCAGTTCCGGGTTGAGCTTTTTAATCGTCTGGTAATCGGCTCCACTCATTCGTGCAATAACTTCAATGTCGGTACTGCTTGGCAGCGACACGGTTTCGTAAACCAGCGGCTCTTGATATTCGAGGTCAGTAAAACCATATTTCTCCGGCTGCTTGGAAATAATCAGAGCTGCAAGCAATTTGGGTAGATAGTTTTTAGGTTCGGTTTTCAGGTCCTTGCCGCGGCAGAGCTCCCAGAAGTCCCTGGTCTTGTAGCGTTTGATCGCCTGGCGAAGTTTGCCGGGGCCAGCATTGTAGGACGGTACCGCCAGGTACCAGTCACCATCAAAGTCGTCATAAAGATCCGCGAGGAAACGTGCTGCTGCACGCGTTGCTTTCTCCGGGTCGCGGCGTTCATCGTGCCACCAGTCATTGTGCAGGTCGTAGCGACGACCCGTGCTAGAGATGAACTGCCAGGGGCCCACTGCGTGAGCCCAGCTGTAAGCCTTGTCATTGAAGCCCGACTCAACCATCGCCAGGTAGGCCAGATCTTGAGGCATGCCGGCTTCGGCAAAAATTTCACGCATCATCGGCAGATAACGGCCTGAGCGTTCCAGCCAGATCTTGAAGGTTTTATGCGCTCTACCACTGAAGTAATCGATGAAATAACGAACCTTTTCGTTTTCCATCACCGGAAAATCATAGACCGGCTCCTCGTGAGCAACAGTTTGCCCCGGGTCTTCCGGTGGGAGTTGATCATCACCCTGGAGTAATTGGTTGTCAGCCAGGGTCTCGGCATCCAATGGCTCGTCCTTAGCCATATCGACGTCTGCATTCAGGCCTTCCGGGCTCACTTCGACATCGAGCAAAGACGACGAAACAGATTCGACACCATCTTCAGACAGCTCTACCGATGGCGACGTAATTGTCGGGTCAGATGAAGCCTTAGAAGCCAGGCCAGAAGAAGTATCTGATAAAAGCGAAGAAGAGGCACATCCTGCCAGGAAAAGAATCGACAGGCTGTAAATCAGGAATCTAAAAAAACGCATTAATAAAACCTCCGAAAGCGACCACAGGCTACACGAAAAAAGTGGTGAGTGTCAAAGTGAAAAGCTTTACAGCTATAGGGCTTACAGCCTTACAGCTTTGCAACCCTGCAGCCATAACCTACATATCCAAGTTGCCACGGATATCCCCTCCCCAACAACGCTCTTCCATTTCACCCAGCAGATCGACAAAAGTTTTCCGCTGTCGCGCACTGACTGCAATCGCTTCATAACGTCGACAGAGCGGAGCAACTTCCTCGCTGGGGATCAGGTCGATTTTGTTAAAAACCAGCAACCGGGGGATCTCGTGAAGGCCAAGATCCTGCAGGATACGATCTACCGCAAAAATCTGATCTTCGAAACGCGGATTGGAAATATCAACCACGTGCAGAAGCAAGTGAGAGTCAACCAGTTCTTCCAGGGTTGCCTTGAATGCCCCCAGCAGACTTTTCGGCAACTGCCTGATGAAGCCAACTGTATCAGTGATGATCACCTCGCGTTCTTTGGGGAAGCGCAGGCGACGGGTCGAGGTATCCAGCGTAGCAAAGAGCAGATCCTCAGTGAAAACCTCACTCTGGGTCAAGGCATTAAGCAGTGTCGATTTGCCAGCATTGGTATAGCCGACGATTGAGATAATCGGTATACCGGTTCTGATCCTTCGCTGCCGTCGCTGCAAACGACCCTTGCCAAGTGAAGAAAGCTGCTTTTCCAAACGACTTATCCGGTCGCGGATTCGTCGGCGATCAGTCTCCAGTTTGGTTTCCCCGGGGCCACGGCCGCCGATGCCGCCCATCAGGCGCGACATGGCAGTTCCTTTGCCGGTCAGCCGTGGCAGAATATACTTAAGTTGCGCCAGTTCGACCTGGACCTTGCCGTCGAGGGTGTGTGCTCGACGGGCAAAAATATCGAGAATAAGCTGGCTGCGATCGATAACCTTCAGATCGGTCATGGCAGCAATCGTGCGCGCCTGAACCGCAGTTAGATCTTGGTCAAAGACCAGCAGAGTCGCCCCCTTGTGCAAAGCACTAATGACAACTTCCTTCAGCTTGCCCTCTCCCATCAAACTTCTTGGGTTCGTTTTTCGAGAACGCTGCATGATACGATCGAGGACAAGCACGTCGGCGGTGCGGGCCAATTCAGCCAACTCGTCCATGGCATCTTCTGCTTCACGGCGCGGGGCCTGAGTCACGGAAAGCAGAATCGCCTTCTCCCGACTGTCACTCAGATCGACCGTTTCCGAACGAGAGTGTTCAAGCTCCACATCAAGAGCACGAATAAATGACCCGAAGTCAAGATCCCAGCTGTAAACCGACGAAACCTTCTGCAACAACTGAATCTGGCCCTTGGGATCAGGCGGGATCAGATGGGCATAGTGCACTTCACCTGGCAAACCGTCATCACCGACCGCCAGGCTGACCATCATATCAAGCCGTAGCAGCGCCAGGTCATTGAGATCGTCCTGGGACAAGGGCTCACCCTTGAGGTGGGTGTGGATACAGCGCAAACCACGCAGGCCGCTACGACCAAGACCAAAGCTGCTCAGGTCGGGGATAACAAGCTCGCGATCATCACCGAGGATGACATACTTCACCACACCACTGCGGTCGATGATCAGTCCAATCTGGCGTCGCAATTCCCGGGACTGCTCCGTCAGGTAGCGAGCCAGTTCAGGGGTGATCACCTCACTGGTCGGCAGACGACGCTGGTAGATTCTTTCGAGAGCCTTGACCTGGCTGGATTTGAGTCCTGTTGTGATGCCGTGAATCATAAAGGTCCGTGGCGCGTGGTTCGTGGTAGCTCTATAACCATACGCAAAAAAGGCCCTACAAGGGCCTTTTTTGATATCTATTCATTTAGCACGAAGTTAATCATTCCGCCGAGATATTGAAGCCGCCATCGACATAGTGAACTTCGCCGGTAACTCCGGAAGCGAGATCAGAGAGCAGATAAAGACTTGCCTTGCCGACTTCCTCCTGGCTCACAGTTCGCCGCAACGGACTGCGTGTCTCCATGATATGCAGCTTTTCGTTGAAGTTGCCGACACCGGATGCAGCCAGAGTTTTGATCGGCCCGGCGGAGACTGCGTTGACCCGTATCTTCTGGGAGCCAAGCTCGGCAGCCAGGTAACGAACCGAGGACTCCAGAGCAGCCTTGGCTACGCCCATCACTCCGTAGCCGGGAACAGCCATCATGGCACCAAGGTAGCTCATGGTGACGATGCTGCCACCATCCGACATCAATGGCTGAGCATAACGGGTCATTGCAACCAGCGAATAGGCGCTGATATCCATGGCTAGTGCGAAACCTTCGCGACTGGTCAGAGTGAAGGGCTTCTTCAGCTCATCCCGATTGGCAAAAGCAACCGCATGAACGACAAAATCAATTGTTCCCCACTGCTGTTCAAGCTCTTTAAAAACAGCGGCGATCTCATCATCAGAACCAACATCGCACGGCAGAATGACCTTGGAGCCCAAGCTTTCAGCCAGGGGACGCACACGCTTTTCCAGAGCTTCATTCAGATAGGTAAAAGCCAGTTCAGCACCAGCTTCGTTCAGTTGCTGGGCAACACCCCAGGCGATACTTCTATTGTTAGCGACACCGAAAATGACGCCGCGCTTGCCATCCATCAAACCCATGAATCATGCCTCCTCAGAATTTATATACGGTAGCTTTCTTACCAGATAGATGAGCTGAAAGCAAGGCTTAGCCGCAATAATTTATGGTTTGGATAGCTGCGCAATATTTTCACCAATCAACGCCAGCAGTGCTTCAGCCTTTTTGTAACCGGGAACAACCAACCCGTCTGTCAGGACCAGAGTCGGGGTCGAACGAATACCAAGCTCGCCAACAAGAGCCAGGGTCTGATCAACCGCCTGTGTATCGCAACTTGCCGGTGGCACCGGCTTGCCGGCAAAACTTACTTCAAGAAGTTCCATTGAATTGTTGCAGATAATACTCTTGGAAGTTCCGTAAGCATTAGGATGCATCTTGAGTGGGAAGAGTTTAATCAGAAAGGCAATGTCCGGTTCACGCCGAACAACTTCTTTGAGTTCGGTATGGAGCTTTTTGCAATAAGGACACTCCGGATCGGTAAAAACAATCACCTTGGTTTTAGCTGACGACTTGCCAAGGAGAAGCGCATCCTGCAAAGGGATGCTGCTAACATCGACCTTGTTCATACGAGCACTGCGCTGACGAGTAAGATTTTTCTTGTCATTCAAGCGGAGCACATTACCGGTAAAGAGGTACTGTTTGGAAAAATCAATATAGACCGGCAGCTTCTTCTGGCCCTTTTCCACTTCTGCCACCCACATACCAGGAACTTCTGCAAACTCCACGCGATTGACCTTATCAACCATACTACCGAGAAGTTGCTCGGTTTCCTCCAAGGTGATGCTGTGACAATCGGCGCAGGAACCTGCACCGCAGCCATCAGCAGGCATGGCAAAAGAATTGTTCGTAACAAAAAGCAGCAAGATAAAAATAAGTAATGAGCGCATGATCATCCGTCTTTCTCTGGTAATTAAACCGACAGTTATTTGACAACACAAGAATGTATTCTAACGAATAGTGCATGCTTAAGACAAGAGGGAGAAGCCGAACCAGCGAAACAATTGACATCTAGCCGCCCATCAGACTAACAATGAACGGGCTCTTGGACCAAACTTTCCAATAACTCGCCTCATGCACAACATGACTGGAAAAGCAAAATGGATGCCATAACCTTACTCGGTCTGGCCATGGCCCTGGCAATGGATGCCTTTGCGGTCGCTCTCGGCACCGGTGCTGTCCTGACGCGCCTGACCGGGCGTCACCTGTTTCGCCTTGGCTTCCACTTCGGGCTCTTCCAGGCCCTGATGCCGGTGATCGGATGGCTGGCCGGACAAACCATCGTACAGTGGGTTTCAGCCTGGGACCACTGGCTCGCGTTCAGTTTGCTGGCCATGGTTGGTGGCCGCATGATTCACGAAGCCTTCAGCACGGAAGAAAAGGCTGAAGACCGTGATCCAACCAGGGGGCTAAGCCTGATTCTACTCTCCATTGCCACCAGCATTGATGCCCTCGCGATCGGTTTTTCGCTGAGTGTCATCGGTGTCTCCATCTGGATGCCATCTCTGGTGATCGGTCTGGTTGCAGGTGTCCTTACTGTCATTGGCATGTTGCTGGGTGGTCGAATCGGCGATCGCTGGGGATCCCGAGTGGAAATATTCGGCGGCTTGGTACTCATTGCCATCGGCACCAGGATTCTGGTCGAACATCTGACCGGATAATTTCCTGTATATAACCTTGGATAAAGCACCCCGGCACCTTGTCATCTCGATAGAATCAAGGTAGTATTCTTTAAAGTTGACTTTTCAAGTCTCCTTTCCGAACAAACTTTATGCATCGTACACCTTTCCATAATGGGGGATCAATGGAACTACAGTTTGAACCTTTATCAATTCAACGTCTCGAACAAGCCAAGTGGGCTTATACTACCCGCAGGATAAAGCAACAACAACCAATGCAACTACTCCGCGGCTCACTCTGCCCTGAAGCCGGAGATCTATTACTGGCACGGGTGGAAGAACTGGGACAGCATAAGAAACTGGAACTGGTCAGCAGCCGTCGAGCTACACTCTTTGAAGGGGATGAGATCGTGGTTGTCTACGGCAACCGCTACGCTCCGGACCAGTTTGAAGGGATCGTGCCCGATCATCTTGGTGCCTGCCGTCTGGTTGCCGCCGGTGGCGTTGCCGCCCGCCTGCTGAACCGTCACGACAAAGTCAAATCGGCAACCCGCATCACTCCTCTGGGGCTACTTGCAGACCAAGATGGACACCGTATCAACTTAAGCACATCGCGTCTGCCGAAAGCAGACCAGATCGAACCGGATCCATTGGTTCTGGTCGTGGCCGGGACATCAATGAACTCGGGGAAGACAACGGCCTGCGCCAACCTGGTTAAAGGTTTCGTTCGCCAGAAGATCAAGGTTGCCGCAGCCAAGTTTACAGGCACCGGAGCCGGTGCCGACTATCGTGCCCTGGTTGATGCCGGTGCCAGCCCGGTCTTTGACTTTATTGACGCTGGTTACGTCTCAACCTACCGGGTCAACCGTGACGTGCTGCTTGATATCGTCATGACCCTTGGTTCGCAAATGGCTGCGACCCAACCGGACGTCATCATTATTGAGGTTGCCGACGGTCTGCTACAACGGGAAACCTCCCGTCTTTTTGCCACGCCATCGTTCACCAACTGGGCCGATGGAGTCATCTTCGCAGCAAATGACGCTCTTGGCGCTCAGGCCGGTGTTTCCTGGCTGACGGCGCGCCAGTTACCGGTTTTTGCCATCACCGGTGTTTTGACCTCATCACCTCTCGCACAGCGTGAAGCTGAAGACATCTGCGGCCTGCCTGTCTACCATACGGGGGCACTGGCTCGTCCCAGTGTTTCCAGCTACATCTATAACTGCCTTAACTTCAGACGTCAGAACCAGTTGGCGGCTACCGACAAGAGGCAGGGATGAACCAACTGCCCGTCATCTTTTCTGAAGCCAGGCGCAGGCTGTTTATACGACTGATTGCCAATGGCGCCCTGCAGGCAGCGACCATTATCGGTTCCATGCTGCTGGTAAGACATGCCTTCAACGTCTTGCTCAACTCGGAATTTGATGATCCTGAAGTTCATATGTTTGACATCTCACAGGTCTGGGAAATAGTCCTCTTTGCCCTCGGCCTGATGGGCTGTACCGGTCTGGCTGCATGGTTGCGTTTCACCGAAAAGGTGGATGCGGAACGGCTTGGGCAGAACTATATCCACCAGGTTCGTTTGGCCGTTTTTGACCGCATGAGCAGCTTTTCTCCCCGTGCACTCAGCAACCGCAGTACCGGCTCATCAATGCTGCGCTTTGTCAGCGATCTCTCGGCGATCCGTCGTTGGGTAAGTCTCGGCCTGGCGCGAATCGTTGTCTCTGTGATTGTCACGATAGCGTCCCTTAGCGTTCTCGCTTACCTCGATCTCTACCTTGCACTCTGTGCAATATCCATCCTGTCTCTCGGCTTGGCCTGGAACCTCAGGATGGGGCCATATATGCACCACGTCATTGTTGAGGCGCGACGTCGACGAGGCCATCTGGCCGGGAACATTAACGAAAAGATCCGTTCATATATTGTCATCCAGGCTTTCAACCAGCGCCGACGTGAGCGCCGCCGCTTCAAAAAACAGAGCCAGCACTTGAGTGAGGCGATGATTGAACGTGCCAGCGCTTCGGCAGGAATGCGCATAGTCAACGAGGGAGCTACAGCACTGTCAATGGCAGCGATCCTTTCCCTCGGCTCTCTGGAAGTTTTTCGCAACCTGACCACTGCAGGGAATGTTGTCGCCGCAATGGCGGTGGTTGGCTTCCTCTCAACGGCCTTCAATGATCTGGGCAGAGTTCATGAATACCTACAGGCTTACTTGGTTTCAAAACAGAAGATCCTGGAATTTATGGATACCAAACAACTTCGCGGTCGCTCATCAAACCTGCCCTCACTGATTTGCAGGGAGGGCAGGATAGAGTTGCATAAGATACGTATCCGTGGGGTCCTCAAGAATCTGTCAGGGACAATTCCCGGTGGAGCTCATCTGGCTATCCTCGGTGATAATGGTGCCGGCAAATCCACCTTGTTGCAGGTGATTGCCAGACTGGTTGATCCAGACCGTGGCAAGGTCCTGATTGATGGTCAGGATATCAGGCGCTGCAACCTGACCTCAGTCCGCGGAGCCATCGGAATCGTCAGTCCGGACCTGCCGCTGCTCAGAGGATCGGTGCGTTACAATCTACGTTATCGGAAGCCTGATGCATCGACTGAGGAGCTGGAGAGAGTTCATCGCCTCTGTAAAATTGATGATTTGTTGTCCCAATTGCCGGGTGGAGAGGATTTTCGTATCAAGGAAGGTGGCGAGAATCTATCCCTTGGCCAACGTCACAAGCTGGCACTCGCTCGCGCCTTGCTTGGCCAACCGGCCATTTTGATTGTCGATGAAATCGATGCCAACCTCGATCAGCAGGCGATCAAAGTATTTGAGGAGGTCTTGCGGAGTTTCCCCGGGACTGTGCTGATGGTCAGTCGCTTCGAAGAGCGTCTGTCTATGGCTGATCACTACTGGCACCTGGCAAACGGCAAGCTGCAAGCCGCCATTGTAAGCGACAAGAAGGCAGAAATACAGATGTCTGCTGTCATTTCATAAGGGGAATCAATCATGACCAACACACTACAACCGGGCAAGATTCATCGCCGGACTATCCATGGCATGTCGCAGATGAATTATTTTGTCTATATTCCAGAGACTTATCTGGGAGGCAACAAAATTTTTTATACCATCCACGGTATTTCTCGCAATGCTGAAGAACATATCCAGGGCTTTATCACCCAGGCGGAACGACACGGGACTATTCTGGTTGCGCCGCTCTTTTTGAAAGAGAGTTCCCCTCACTATCAGCAACTCGGCACCAATGTTAAACAGCAACGCGCTGACATGGCTTTTGACCACATCTTGCAGGACGTTCACGAGTGGCTCGATGTTACGCCGGCACCGATGCGGATGTTCGGTTTTTCCGGCGGCGGTCAGTTTGTCCACCGTTATGCCATGTTCTACCCAAAGCGGGTTGCCAGGATGGTTCTCGCCGCACCGGGTTGGTACACTTTCCCCGATCCCGACCGTAAATATCCATTCGGCTTGAAAGCAACCAAGGCTTGGCCGCATCTGACGTTTTCTCTGGAAAAATTTCTGCAGATTCCAACCATTGTCATGACTGGAGAAGAGGATGACCTGCGCGACAAGGATCTCAACAAAGCTCGGGAAATCGATTCATTTCAGGGTTTGAACCGGATTGAGCGTGCAGAGCGTTGGGTCAGCGCCAATCGCAATCTGGCACGTTCTTATGATATTTCCGCCGACTTTCGACTGGAGAGTATCCCGAATGCCAGCCACGCCTATGAAAGCTACATGGGGCATCCATCCTTCGCCGAACAGATTTTTGACTTTCTGTTTGAAGATCAAGAATAAAAAAGGCCCATCCGAAATATCGGATGGGCCTTTTCACGTATATATCAACTTTCAGAACCTCTTACCCTGCAAAAAGTTACGATAAGAGACACTATGCTGGTGTCGACTGTTTTTCTTGACGATATATTTTCTGATCTCACCATCTTCCTTGACAATAATCCGACATTTTTTCTCGAGTCCCTCCATCTGCAAGCACATTCTGTCATTCTTGTTGACCCGCCACTTACCGGACCGTTCCACTCCAGAACGAAGTTGTACAAGCGAACCATCCGGGTCGTAATAGGTCTGACTGACCCGCCCCTTACTGGCGGTTACCGATTCGACAGTCATCCCGGAAAAAAGTTTGACAATACCCTTACGCTTCTGTGTGCCCTTGGGCAGAATCGGCTTCTTTGATATTTTCGCCAACTGCTCACCATTGTAGAAGGTGTCATAAGTTATTTCATAACGGTGGTTGCCATCCTTTTTCACAGCATATTGCCTGAATTTGTTGCCCTGTTTGACGATCATCCGGCAATCGCGGCGAGACCCTTTAAGATCGACACAGAGTCGGCCATCCTCCCTGACATCCCAGGTCCCATTCCTCTGCCAGCCATCCCTGACCTGGCGCATCTTGCCATTCTTGCCAAAGTAAAAGACCTTCTCCTGGTCTTTGTTTTCAACTGTAGCAGCCACGGTTTTACCGGTGAAAAGCTGTTTAATTTGCGGCGCATTCAAAACACCTTCCGGTAGAACAATTTCTGGCTCTTGCGGTGTTTCCGCCATGGCCCAGACAAAAGAGGACAGGAAAAGAAGTGCGAGAATAGAAGTCGCAATTGCGATATTTTGGAGTTTAAAACAATTCATTTGTATGTCCGTTCTGTCTATTGGGAAGAATGAATATATGGAAACATGAGTAAATCTATCATGATTAAGAATTAAAAAACAAGTTATTACTTCTTTCGTTTGCCTGCGCCCCTGATCTCCTCAACACAGCGATACGGAATCTTCAGATTACCCCGACCGGTCCCCATGACGACCCCACCCTTGACCGGCTGGTGAAAATCAGAGCCGCCAGTCACTATCAAGCCCTTCCTGCGCGCCATGGTGATGTAACGATCGATGCCATCGTTCCCGGCACTGGAGCTGTAAGCCTCCAGGCCATCAAGGCCTAGGACAATAAACTCGTCAAGCAACTCCGAGAGTTGTTCATCGCTGACATTGATAAACGGCGGATGTGCAAGGACTGCACAGCCACCGGCTTCATGAATCAG
>JAUWTX010000080.1 GCA_030614505.1 Desulfuromonadales bacterium | reverse complement strand
CACTCTGATAGGCCAGTCGATAGACAGTGGCAACGTCTTCACGGGTGGCGTCGTTACAGAAGTTGACAGTTTTTGATACGGCATTATCAGTATGGTTCTGGAAGGCCGCCTGCATGAGAATATGATCCTCAGGAGTGATGTCATGCGAGGTGACAAAGATATCGCGGATGTCCTCAGGGATCTCATCGATGTCCTGAATAGTGCCATGCTCGGCGATCGTTTTCATCAACTCCTTGGAGTAGAACCCGCGCTCCTTGGCAATTTTTTCGAAGATCGGGTGAACTTCGACCAGTATGTCATTGTCAAGCACCTGGCGAACATAAGAAACGGCAAAGAGCGGTTCGATGCCGCTCGAGGTGTTGCTGATGATTGAAATTGTGCCGGTTGGTGCGATCGTGGTGCAGGTAGCGTTACGTACCGGTTCGCCATTGCCGTCAAAGATGCTGCCTTTGAAATTGGGAAATGCACCACGCTCCTTGGCCAGGACCTGGGAGGTCATGCGCGATTTGTCGGTGATAAATTTCATGACGCGGTTGGCCAGTTCGATGGCCTCTTCACTGTTGTACGGGATGCCGAGCAGAATCAGCATGTCGGCCCAGCCCATAACACCAAGACCTATTTTGCGGTTTGCCCATGTCATTTCCCGGATTTGTTCGATCGGGTATTTATTGACCTGGATGACGTTATCGAGAAAACGAGTGGCGAGCTCAACAATTTCAGCCAGCCGATCCCAGTTTACCTGGTTGTCATCTGTGATCAGATTGGCAAGGTTGATTGAACCCAGGTTGCATGATTCGTAGGGTAGCAATGGTTGTTCGCCGCAGGGGTTGGTAGCTTCGAACTCGCCGATATGCGGAGTGGGATTGTCGCGGTTGAGGCGGTCGAGGAAAACGATACCAGGCTCGCCATTGGACCAGGCCAGATCAATAATTCGATCAAAGACTTTGCGTGCAGAGCGTTGGCCGACAACCTTACCGCTACGCGGGCTGATGATATCGTAATCGGCATCTTTTTCGACGGCCTCCATAAAGGCCTCAGTCATGCCGACCGAAATGTTGAAGTTGGTCAGCACGGTCTGGTCCCGCTTGCACATGATGAAATCCATGATGTCGGGATGATCGATACGCAGAATGCCCATATTGGCACCGCGCCGGGTTCCTCCCTGTTTTATGGTCTCGGTCGCTGCGTCGAAGACACTCATAAAGGAGATCGGTCCAGAGGAAACACCTTTGGTTGAGAGGACCACATCATTCGCTGCCCGGATACGGCTGAAAGAGAACCCCGTACCACCGCCACTTTTGTGGATCAATGCCGTTTGTTTTATTGATTCAAAAATCTCCTCCAATGAGTCACCAATGGGTAGTACGAAGCAGGCAGAGAGTTGCCCAAGGTCACGACCGGCGTTCATCAGGGTGGGGGAGTTTGGCATGAATTCCAGGTTGGTCATCATCTGCAGAAACTCTTTTGCGAGCTCAGCCGGGACCCTGGCGGTTTTGAATTCTTTCTCTGCCGCGGCAATGGTATCGGCAACCCGTTCAAACATCGCCTGCGGGGCTTCCAGAACTTTGCCTTCCTCGTCGCGGCGCAGGTAGCGACGCTCAAGGACAGTGACTGCATTTGGAGACAGCTCGAGGGTTGTTTCTTTCGTTTTCTTTGACATGAATTGACCTTCCTGCAATGTGATAGGATTTAGATAGAAAAGGATGTAAAGCTCTATGTTGTGTCGTAGTGAGTGTTAAACCACAAGATGTGGTGGGTGTCAAGCATGTGCTTCGATATATATTATATAAATAAAGAGTTTACCTCAGACGTGTCAGTAATTTCAGGTCGTTGGCTGCTATCAGCCAGTTCATTGGCTTGTTTATTGATGGGCCGTGAGATTGTTAGAGTTGCTTGTGTATATTACTAGAGACAAGTATTATAAAATAATCAATTGTTTTTAAGGTTACGGTGACAAGAATTGGGGGAATTGCTTTGAGCAAGAAAATGACTGTAGATAAAACTAATTTGATTGAACAGATTCAAGGGCTCAAGGGAATTCTGAACGTTGCACAGGTCGTTGTGTCATCACTTGATCTCGATGAGGTGTTGCAGAATATCCTGCACAGCGCCATGGCTGTCATGGATATGCCCGCTGGAAGCATTGCCCTTTATGATGTGGGCTCCTGCCAGCTTGAATTACGTGCTCACGCCGGCCTCAGCGAAAAGTTTGTTGCTCTCGACCGCTGGCGAGTCAAACCGTCTGGTCTTACGCATGAAATCCTGGAGCGTGGGGATCTTTTTATTATCAAAGATACTGAACGTGAGGACTTTTTCAACAATCCTCTGGCTATCGAAGAGGGAATCCGTTCCCTGATTGCCGTACCGTTGAAAATTCACAAGAGAACTATCGGCGTTCTCTATCTGGACGATTTCAAGCCGCGGGAGTTTGTTACGGAGAAGCTCGAACTTTTATCAGTTCTCACCTCCTTTGCCACCATGAGTATTGATCATGCTCGTCTACATGAGACAGTTTTGCAGCTTGCCTGTACTGATGGATTGACAGGTCTTTACAATCACAGACAATTCATAAAAATCTTTGCCGAGGAGGTTGCTCGCGCCTATCGCTACGATAAAGCACTATCAATCATCCTTTTCGATGTGGATAATTTTAAGAAATTCAATGATACCTATGGCCATCCCAACGGCGACATCGTTCTTCGTGAACTAGCGACCATGTTGCGTGAACTGCTGCGTGATTGCGATACCATTTTCCGCTACGGTGGTGAAGAGTTTGTTGTCCTGTTGCCGGAAACGCCTTTGTCGGAGGCGATTAAGGTGGCTGAACGTATCCGTATCTTCGTCGAGACCGAATCCCCCCGTTTCCTGACTGAAATCACCAAAACTCACGGTGTAACGGTCAGCGTTGGTGTCGCAGCGCTGCCGGATAATGGTTCAGACACCAGTTCACTTTTGAAGTCGGTTGATGATCTGATGTACAAGGCCAAGAACGAAGGTAAAAACAAGGTTTATTCTGCCTCTGGTTCTGTATAAAAACTATGACAGTATAACGATTATGGCTTCTGAACGAATTCTGATAGTTGATGATGAAGATGGCATGCGGCGCTTGTTGAGCCGTGTTCTGACCAGGGAAGGTTATGACACTGTTGCCGTGGGCAGTGGTGCGGAAGCGTTGCGTCTGGTTGCCAACGAGCGTTTTGATCTGGTCGTAACCGATATCAAAATGCCGGAAATGGACGGTCTGCAACTGCTTGCGGAGTTGAAAGAGTATGAGCCGTCTTTGCTGATCATCGTCATTACAGCTTATGGGACTATCGAGAATGCTGTGCAGGCTTTGCGCTCCGGAGCCTATGATTATATTGCCAAACCTTTTGAAAACGATGAGATCAGGCTGACCGTCGCCAAGGCTCTGGAACGAGAGCGCTTATTAGCCGAAAATCGCTATTTGCACGAAGAATTGGAGGGTCGTTACTATTTTTCCGGGATTATCGGTAGCTCACCAGCCATGCATCAGGTTTATGAGATGGTTTCCTCGGTTGCTGCCAGCAATGCAAATGTTTTGATTACTGGCGAGTCGGGGACCGGCAAGGAACTTCTGGCCCGGTCAATTCATTACAATTCACCGCGCAAGGAAAAGCCTTTCATTGTGTTGAACAGCGCTGCCATTTCGGAAGGTGTGCTGGAGAGTGAACTTTTTGGCCATGAAAAGGGTGCCTTCAGCGGTGCGATCGACACCCGCAAGGGACGCTTTGAGAGAGCAGATCAAGGGACACTTTTCATTGATGAAGTGGCTGAAATGAGTATGGCGGCTCAGGTTAAACTGCTGCGAGTAATCCAGGAGCATGAGTTTGAAAGGGTCGGTGGCAACAAGACTATCAGCGTCAATGTACGTATCGTTGCTGCCACCAACAAGATACTTGAAGACCAGGTCAAGAATGGCAAGTTTCGGGAAGATCTCTACTATCGGTTGAATGTTGTTAATATCAATGTTCCCCCTCTGCGTTCCCGGCGTGAAGATATTGAGCCGTTATCGAAATATTTTCTGGATAAGTATTGCGCTGAAACCGGTAAAAAGATCACTGAGTTAGCACCCAGAGCTTTAAGTTGTCTGTTGGCTCATGACTGGCCAGGTAACATCCGTGAGTTGCAGAACGCCATTGAGAGGGCTGTGGTTCTGGCAAAAGGAAGCGTTTTGACACCACGAGACTTTCCTCAGGGCATGCAAGGCGACGATCAAATCTGTCTGCAGATTCCGGAAAAGGGCGGCAGCCTCACGGACATCCTCGAAGACCTCGAACGACAATTGATTCTGCAGACATTGCAGCGTGAAGACGGTTCACAGACCCGCGCTGCTGATACCCTTGGGATCAAACGTACGACGCTTCGTTACAAGATGGAAAAGTATCGTTTGATTGACTGATTCATCGACAGAAACCTGTCACCTGCTGTCTTGAAGAGACAGCTCTTTTACGTTATCCCTCTGAAATAGCACGGTTTTCAGCCCATTATTCTGGTACGTTCCTTGCTGTAAATAGGTGCGGCCATTATTTCTCTTGGCTGCTATCAATTGATCTGCCAGGGAATGCCGTGTACCGTTCGTTTTTCATATTCGCTATTCTGATACTGGGAATAATCCTGGGTCTTGTCGGCTGTAACGATATCCCGGCGGATCGCACCTATGCACTCTGGCTGGACCATGCTCCAACTGGTTCAGACTGGGACAGGGCTTTGCCGCGAGAAGTTAATGTCCGAGGCGGTCGTCCCCATAAGTTGCGTAGCTTCACCGACATCGACGAAGACACAGTCCACACCTCGACGGCATCATGTCATCATGGTTCGCGCGTGCCGGAACCTGTTCCGGTTGATATCCGTGCCTTTTACACGGATCACGATCTTTTTCTGCGTCTGAAATGGGAAGATGCAACGCGCGATCAGTCTATGCTTGACTGGCTGTTCAATGGAGAAAAATGGCAGAACACCGGTCAGTTGGAAGATGGTTTCGGCTTATTGTGGGATGCGCAGGGGCGGTTCAATAATTTCTCCTGTTCTTATGCTTGCCACATCAATGACTTCGGTGTGAATCAGGACAGCTTTCATGCCTCCAACAAGATGCGTATGGTTCAGGAGAAAACCTGGCTGGACCTCTGGAACTGGAAAGCTGCACGCACTGCCGCGCTTGGGTTTGCCGATGATCGCTATCTTGATTTCAATGGTATGCACGGTGATACTCCGGGTGAGTTGTTCACCGAGAACTCCAGGGCTCACTTGAGTAACTGGGACGGCGTTCAGCCTTTCGGCGAAGAAGACGTTCCGATCTACGATGCCGAGCGAATGCCGGCAGATGAAGGCTTCCGCCCGCCTGGTACTGTTGCCCCCGGCTATCTGGTCAAACGCCCGGTTGCTGGTCGGGCTGATGTGCTTGCCGTGTCTCGTTATGAGCAGGGTCACTGGATCGTCACGTTGCGGCGTGCTCTGCAGACCGGAGATCCTCATGACGTGGTTTTTGTTCCTGGTGACGAGATGGGGGTAGCCTTCGGCCTGGCGCTGATGGACCACTCCCTGTATGAACACTATGCTTCGAATACCACTGAGCGTCTGGTGTTGTTGAAAAGGTGAAGCGGTTAAGGGTTAAAGGAGAATCTCTTTGAAGAAACTGAGTCCGATCTGTTTGTTGCTGTTGTTTGTTCTGATGACCTTTCTTGCCGGGTGCGGCAGTGATGAATCTGCAACGCTGAAGACGGCGTCCGGGAAGGGTCATTTGCAGGGACAGGTAACCACGCCTCTGGAAGGTGTCCGTCTCTATGTCTATAAGCCTGGCATGGACCTTTATGGACCTGCTTTTGCGATTTCAGCCGCTACGGGCATTGACGGTAAGTTCGACCTTGAGCTCCCTGATGGCGATTATGTTGCCGTGGCCAGGAAGCGCGCTGGAGGTGAGGAGACCGGGCCTGTGGTGGCAGGTGATAACCGTAGTGAATTCATACAGGTCACTGTTCGTGGCGGGATTGTCGATATGCAGGTTTCGGCACCTGTGAAGATTGGCGACCAGCGCAACTTTACCGGCGATGTCGATAAATCAAAAACCGGCCTTGCCGGTCAGATCCTGGACAGTGATGGCCAGCCTGTGGCAAATGCCAGGATACACGTCTATGATCACGTACAGATGTCTGAACGGCCAAAATTTGTCTCTGAGAAAACCGGTCCGGATGGGCGATACCTGGTCTACCTGCCTGCCGGTGGTACCTACTACATAGCGGCCCGTGATAAATTCGGCGGTCCGCCGAAACTGGGTGACCTCTACGGGCGCTACGACAAAGGCACAATAGAGCCCTCTGCTGTTGTGGTTAAAGAAGGGCAAATTCTGAAACAGGTTGATATAACCGTGACCAAGGTCTGGTAAATATGTTTCGTTGTTTTCTTGCAGGTTTTTGCCTTCTTCTCCTGTCGGCCTGTACGGCAGATCCGGTTCTCGATCTGGATCTGCTCGAAGCCAACGCTCGTGGTGGTGACCCGCAGGCTATCGTCCAACTGGTTGACCTGTTGTCAGCCCGGGAGCCTGGTGTTTCTGACCGCATTTACGCAATCGTGGTTGAGATAGGTGAAAGAGCTGTTCCGGTCTTGTTGGACCAGGTTCACTCAGAAGACAAGCAGATGCGCGAATATGTGATTGCCGCCCTGGGAACGCTCAAAGTGGTTGATGCCATTCCCGCGATCAGCGATGTGCTTGCTCAGAAGGCCCTGGAGAGACGGTACGTGGCTGCCTGGGCGCTCGGTGAGATCGCCGATGTGACAGTAATCCCGGCGCTGATCAGTGCTCTGGATGACGAAAACAGCGAGGTTCGTCGTTATGCCACACGTGCTCTGATCAAACTGAACAAAACCGCAGTTTTACCGTTGATTGGATATCTTGCCGATGCAAGTGGTGAAGGGGCGGCCGGAGCTATCCGTGCGGTGGGTGACATTGCCGACAAACGTGCTCTGAAGGTGCTGTTGGCTCAGGCAGAGGGCGAACAGCGTGCCGAGGCGTTTCTGGCGTTAGGAAAGCTGCGTGACCCCAGCGCCGAATCAGCACTGGTTGCCGGTTTGAAAAATCCTGATTCGCAAGTGCGTATGAATGCTGCCATGGCCCTTGGTCCTTTGGGCGGCCCGGCAGCGGCTGATGCTCTGACAAAAACACTTGAGGACGAAGTTCATGTGGTGCGTGAATGGTCTGCACGTTCGCTGGAAAAGATTACCGGAAAACCGGTTTTGTATCGTAACAGTCATGATGAGTATGTGCGTCCGTATATGGTTTATCATTAAAAGCATGTGGCGTGTGGCGAGTGGCGTGAAAAGGCTTGAAGCAAAAACAAGAGATTTGAGGTGCATTTGAACAATTTGCTCAACATACCATTCTTGGGGGCGGTAATCCGATCAACCTGGACATGGCGGTTGCTGCGACTGGCGATGCTGGGGTTGCTCCTGGTGATGATTGCTTACGGCTGGCATCAACATGCCATTCCTGGTGTGGATGTGCGCGACCCCTTGATGTACACCAACTTTACGACATTTAACCTCTGGGTTTTCTGGATGATGGGTATGGTCGGTGTTGCCTTGTTCTTAGGCCGCTCCTGGTGCACTGTCTGTCCGGTCGGCTGGCTCAACGGCCTGGTCAGCCGTTTCGGTCTGCGCCGTGAAATGCCGACCTGGCTGGATAATTTCGTTCCAGTCACTCTGGTGCTGGTGATGTTGCAGTTGCTCGTCTATTTTCTGGCAATCCATCGTTACCCGGATTACACAGCTGTCTTGCTGGCCTGGATGGTGATTCTGGCTCTTGTTGCCGGTCTGGTTTTCCGGCGGCGCTCATTCTGCCTGCTGTTCTGCCCGGCTGGTGCAGT
>JAUWTX010000171.1 GCA_030614505.1 Desulfuromonadales bacterium | reverse complement strand
CAATCACCCGGATCGTCCACGCCAACCGCGCATCGATGGCCAGCCGTCAATTATGGAAGAAGCGTTGACTGCTGCCCGGGGGCGAGTTGCCGAGATGGTTCGTGACCATGGTCCGAACAGCGTTGCTTTCCTCGGCTCCTCTCGCGCCAGCTTTGAAGCCAGTGCTCTGCTGCGTGATTGGGCTGTTGCGACAGGTTCGAAACAAATGATCTTCGAGGCACACCAGGGGCGTGATCGTGCCGCCCGGACTCTTGCTGCCCGGCTCGGTGATCATGCCTGCAGCCTGGAGGATATCCGGCAAAGTGATTTGATCGTCCTGTTCGGTGCGGATCCTCTGGCGGAAGGGCCGATGCTTGCCCTGGCAATACGTCAGGCTGTGCGTAATGGAGGCAAGGTCGTGGTGGTTGATCCCCGGCCGGTGGAACTCCCCTGCGCTGCAAGTCATCTGCCTCTAGCGCCGGAGCGGTTACCGAAAATCCTGGCAGCACTTGGCGAGAACGATCCGGGTTCTCTTGATACTCAAGAGCGCGAGCTGTTCGAAAACTTACTGGAGCAGTTCAGCTCCGCTCGCTCTCCAGTCATGGTTGGCGGTGGTGATCTTCTCGATGGCAAGGGCGTCGATGCCCTCTGTTCTGCTGCCATAAAATTGTCAACTAAGGATCGCAACGTCGGTGTGATGGTCCTGCTGGCTGGGCCGAACAGTTATGGCGGAGCCCTGCTGGCTGGTGACGGTCCCGGTTTCGATACGATGCTCGATGCGATCCAGGAGGGTAGCATTCGTGCCTTGGTCTGTCTGGAGAGCGACCCCTTCCGGGAAGCAATAGACCCGGCGCGTGCGCAGACTGCCCTCGGTCACCTGGAGCTGTTGGTGAGTATCGATTCCACGCCGAGCCTGGCGGCTCAACGTGCTGATATCTTCCTCCCTGCTCGTGCTAACGCTGAAACGGCTGGTCGCTATATCAATAACGAAGGGCGGCTGCAGGCGTTCCTGCCGGTTATCGATCCGGGCTTACCGATTCGGGAGACCGGGGCCGGTAATCACCCTCCCCGTGAGTTTTTCCATATAACGCCCGGTTCCGCACCGGAAGCGGACTGGGGGCTTCTGTCCCAGCTGCTTGAAGGTGAAACGACTCTTGCCGATGTGCGCAAGATGTTAGCAGGGAGCGATGAGAGATTTGCCGGGCTCTCGGCAATTGATGCCGAAGACACAGGCTTGCGTCTGTCAGCCAAGGGGGCCTTGCCGCCAGCAGCAGAGAAGGAACTGCCCCATGCCGCTGCTTCGGGCACGCTGACGTTACTGGCGATAACCGGACCGGTGGGTTCGCACTGGCTGGCGCACCTGTCGTCGCCCCTGGCAGCTACAGAACCAAAGCCCTATGTCACCCTGCATCCTGAACAGGCAGACAAACTCGGCCTGGCGGCTGGCGACCGGGCACGCTTGACCACTCACTTCGGTCACTGTCATGTCGTGATACGTGTCAATGAGAAAATGCTGAACACTCTGGTGCTGGTCCCGCAACTCTGGGACACCGCCCTCGAAGGAATGGTGCCGGGCAGTATGCTCGACTGCCAGCTTGAGAAGGAGGGTAAGGCATGAACGATCTGCTCATCAGCCTGATCCTGATCCTGGTCAAGCTCGGCATGATTTTCGGCGTGGTCCTCTCCATGGCGGCTTACCTGGTGCTGGCCGAACGCAAGATTCTTGGTCGCATGCAGCTGCGCTACGGGCCAAACCGGGTCGGCCCGGGTGGTATGATCCAGCCGCTGTGCGATGTTATCAAGCTGATTACCAAGGAGGACTTTGTCCCTGACCGGGCAGATAAATGGGTTTTCCTCTTCGCCCCCGGGTTGACCGCGCTGACTGCGCTGCTCAGTTTTGCTGTCGTGCCATTTTCACCACCGCTGACCTTGTTCGGTCGCGAGATCCCGATGGTGGTCTGTGATCTGAATATCGGCCTGCTCTACCTGTTCGGGCTTTCTTCGCTGGCAGTTTACGGCGTGGTGCTCGGCGGTTGGGCGTCCAACTCGAAATATTCGCTGATTGGCGCTATCCGCAGCCTGGCACAGATGCTCTCCTATGAGCTTTCTCTTGGCCTGGCGCTGGTGCCGGTGGTGATGAGCGCCAAGTCCTTCTCGCTTACCGAGATCGTTATGTCCCAGGCTGACTGGCCGAACATGCTGAGCCATCCGCTGGCTTTTCTCATCTTCATGACCAGTATCGCCGCTGAATCGAAGCGTACCCCCTTCGATATGCCGGAGGCAGAGAATGAGATCGTCGGTGGTTTCCATACCGAGTATTCCGGAATGCGTTTCGGTCTTTTCTTTGTTGGCGAATATATCAACCTGATCGTCATCGGTGCCATGACCACGGTCTTTTTCCTCGGTGGCTGGCATGGGCCGTTTCTGCCGCCGGTGGTCTGGTTTATCGGTAAGGTGCTGTTTGTCGCCTTCCTCTTTATCTGGGCACGCGGCAGTATGCCGCGGCCGCGTTATGATCAGCTAATGCATTTCGGCTGGAAAGTGCTGATTCCGTTGGCGCTGTTGAATGTGGTTATTACCGGAGCTGTACTAGTGGCAATGAATGGGTAAATGGAGACAATTTTGAATTTTGAATTCTCAATTTTGAATTTAATTTGTAATTCAAAACTAATAATCAAGAAGTCCCATTTCAGCCTTTCAACTCTACTCAAGAGAGGTGAATACTGAAATGGGCCTTTGGCGTGACATAAAAGGCACTCTGCAACCCTTCTGGATTACCCTCGGCTATCTTTTCACGAAGCCGGTAACGATCCAGTATCCGGAGGAAAAGCTTACGCCGCCGCCGCGTTACCGGGCGCGCATTGTATTGACCAGAAATCCGGATGGCAGCGAGCGCTGCGTTGCTTGTCAGCTTTGCAGTGCTGCTTGCCCGGTCGACTGCATCTCGATGCAGGCTGCCGAGGACAGTGACGGTCGTCGCTATGCGACCTGGTTCCGCATTAATTTCGCGCGTTGTATTTTTTGCGGTCTCTGCGCCGAGGCTTGTCCGACCATGGCGATCCAGACCACGCCGGACTATGAAATCTGCAACCGTGATGTGCTCAAACTGGTGCAGGAAAAGGAAGATCTGCTGATCGATGGTTGCGGCAAGGACGCGGAATACAATTATTACGAACATTCGGGTGTCGGCGTGGTCAACGAGCGTGGCGGCAACGACGATGAATACGGTCCTGTGGATCCGAAGGCTTTGATGCCTTAATGGCTAAAGAGAAATGATAGCAACAGCATTATTCTACATACTTGGATTCACCATGCTTGCGGCAACGCTGCTCTGCATCACGCGGCGCAACCCGGTGCATGCGGTGATCTACCTGGTGACGGGTTTCTTCGCTCTGGCGCTGATGTTTTACCTGCTCGGTGCACCGCTGGTGGCGGCCTGGGAGGTGATTGTTTATGCCGGTGCAATCATGGTGCTGTTCCTCTTTATCATCATGATGCTCGGGCTGGCACCGCAGGAGGTCCCCGAGGGTCCGGGCTGGCAGCGTTGGGGACCCCTGGTGCTCTTGTCTTCCAGCCTGATGATCTGCACTCTGCTGCTGATTTTCCAGGATCCGATGGCGAGCAAAGAGATCGGCGATTATTACCTGGCGCCACAAGCACTTGGAGAAGCACTCTTCGGTCGTTACGCTCTGGCTGTTGAAGTCGTTTCCTTCCAACTGCTTTTTGCCACCATCGGTGCGTACATACTCGGTCGGCCATTGCCGAAGGGAGAAGACTCTTGATGATTCCCTTCGGACATGCCCTGGCCTTTGCCGCCGCACTCTTCGTGCTCGGCCTGACCTGCGTGCTGTTGAGACGACAGATCATCATGATTCTGATCGGCGTGGAGATCATGCTCAATGCTGCGTCACTGGTTTTTGTGGCGGCTTCGGCTTACTGGCAACAGGTGGATGGCCAGGTTTTTGTAATTCTTCTCATGGCGATCACCGCCGCAGAAGTGGCGGTGGCCCTGGCCATGGTAGTTTATTTGTGGCGACGCAAACGCACGCTGGTCGCTGATGTGTTTAACGGGATGCGCGGATGAACGAGAGCCTGCTGTTCCTCATACCCTTGCTACCGCTCTTATGTGCGGTAATCAACATGCTTTTCGGCATGCGTCTGCCACGGCTGTTTGCCGAGGTCATGGCGGTTATCGGCGTGGCCGGTGCCTTTGTGCTGACCATGCTCTTCTGGGGCTATGCTGAGGGCGAGGGGACCCGGGCGGTACTCTTTACCTGGCTTAACAGTGGCACTGTAGACGTCTCCTTCGCACTTAATTTCGATAGTCTGGCGGCACCGATGACGTTGATGGTGACCGGGGTTGCGACCCTGATCCACCTCTACGCGGTCAGCTATATGCACGAAGAGGACGATTACGCTCGCTTCTTCAGCCTGCTCAATCTGTTTGTCTTTGCCATGCTGGCGATTGTCCTCGCCGACAACCTGCTGGTGCTCTTCCTCGGTTGGGAAGGGGTTGGCTTATGTTCTTACGGCCTGATCGGCTTCTGGTATCGCAAGCTGGAGAATGCCAAAGCCGGCACCAAGGCCTTTCTGGTCACTCGTGTCGGTGATGTGTTCCTCGGCATCGCCCTGCTCTGGCTGTTTGCACTGACCGGCACTCTGTCGATCAGTGAGATCAATGCCCAGGCGGCATCGATCTCACCGGGGGTGGTCATCGCCCTGACCCTGTTGTTGCTGCTCGGAGCCTGCGGTAAGTCGGCTCAAATGCCACTGATGACCTGGCTGGCAGACGCCATGGCCGGGCCGACACCGGTTTCGGCGCTGATTCATGCCGCGACCATGGTCACCGCCGGGGTCTACCTGCTCTGTCGGCTCTTTCCGTTGGTCTCTCTGTCTGCGGTTGGTATGACTGCGATTACTGCCATCGGCGCCCTGACAGCAATTTATGCGGCAACCTGTGCCATGGCCCAACGCGAGATCAAGCGGGTGCTGGCTTATTCGACCATGAGTCAGGTCGGCTACATGTTCATGGCGGTTGGTGCCGGCACAGTGACCGGAGCTATGTTCCATTTGCTGACCCACGCCTTCTTCAAGGCCTTGCTCTTCATGGCCGCCGGTTGCGTTATCCATCTGGCTGGTAATGAAAACGATATTTTCAAGATGGGTGGTCTGGCTCGCCGTGGCCCGGTTGAACTCTTCTGGGTCTTTCTGGCCGGGGCCGTTTGTCTGGCCGGGCTGCCCCTGACCGGTGGCTTCTTTTCCAAAGACGGTATCCTGT
>JAUWTX010000252.1 GCA_030614505.1 Desulfuromonadales bacterium | reverse complement strand
GTCGCCGGCGATGATTGCCCTCGCTGTACAGGTAAGCTGGAGATCTGGCGGGGCATCGAAGTCGGTCACGTGTTCAAACTGGGGACCAAGTATTCGGAGTCGATGAATGCAACGGTGCTTGACGATCAGGGCAAGGAACGAACTCTGGTTATGGGTTGCTACGGTATCGGTATCGGTCGTACGGCTGCAGCATCTATCGAACAGAATCATGATGAAAATGGCATTATCTGGCCAATGCCGCTGGCTCCGTTCCAGGTTATTGTGACCATGCTCAATCCAAATGACGAAGCGGTGTTTGCTGCGGGCGAGAAGCTCTACCAAGACCTGCTTGACGAAGGTATTGAAGTGCTTCTTGATGATCGTGATGAACGCCCCGGCAGCAAGTTTAAAGATGCCGATCTGATCGGTATTCCGCTGCGCGTTAACGTTGGCGCCCGCGGTTTGAAAGAGCAGTCTTTTGAGCTTCAGGACCGCCGTGGCGGTGAGCGTGTCATGCTGCCAATCGAAGGTGCTGCGGAAAATGTTGCCGAGCAGGTTCGTGCGGCACTCGTGGTCAAATAGAGGGACTAGATCACTATGAGTGAAATCCGGATTGAAAAAGGTGGTCGACTGACTCTGCCGCCCGGCGTTGTGAAAATTCTTGAAGATCAGCCACTACGATTGTCGTCGTGCTCTGCTAATCATCTTCTGCTTGAATCTACCGCTGGTGATGACAAGGTGCTGATGACCGGCCTGCTTGCTGAAGGTGGGGTTGTTGATCTCCTCTCCTTCTTCAATATGTTCCGCAAATCAGGACTTTTGCATTTTATCCTTTCCGGTGGCAATAAGACCCTCTGCTTCCAGAACGGTGAGATCGTCTATGCCACAAGCACTTTTCCGGAAGAAGAGATCGGTGAAATCCTTTACAGCCTGGGTAAGTTTGATCGTGAAACCCTGCAGGGCGCACGTCAGTTTGCCAATGGTGAACTGCCGCTTGGTAAAATCCTGGTTGATCAGGAAGTTATCGCCTCCAAGGATCTCTGGGCAGCAACCCGGAACCAGGTTGAAACCATTGTTTACAACTTGTTTGCCTTTCACGATGGCTCTTTCGTCTTTGTCGATACTCCCCTGGATGACGATCTGGTGGTGAGCCTCTCCATGAGCACCCAGAACCTGATCATGGAAGGGCTGCGCAGAGTTGATGAGCGGGCTGTCTTCATGCAGAAAGTCAAATCGCTTGATGCTATCCCGGTAGCGACTGGCGATATGCCAAACGACCTTGACAGCGTTTCCCAAAAGATGGTGTCGTTGATCCAGGCGGGTGTCAGCGATGTTAAGGAATTACTCCGACGTTCCGGTTCTGGTGAGTTTGATTCTCTGCGACTGTTGAGTCAACTGGTTGAACGAAAAGTTGTCACTATGGAAGAAGCTCCGACGGTGGCCGTGGAAGGGGTTCTTGGTGAGGTTGTCACTATCTTCAACGGCGTTCTGGTCGCCATGCACACGGTGGTGTCAGCCAAAAACCCCCAGTTTCGCGATGAGGTCTCTTGTTTCATGCGTGATCTGCCGCAGCCTTTTTCCTATGTTTTCCGGCAAACCACCCTTAAAGAAGATGGCTCTGTTGATGGTGGACGTATCCTTGCGAACCTGGCCGGCCTCGAGGAAGGTGACAAACTTCGTCTGCTCTCTGAGTCTCTCAGTGAGCTGGTCTATATGGAGTGTATCGCCGCACGTCGTGAACTCGGTGCGGCGGATTCGTCCGAACTGATCAAGCGGGTTCAGGAAGTTTCACAACGCGTACAGGATCTGATAGGGACACGTGATAATGAATGATAATGATGCCAAATCAAAATTGATATTCGCCCTTGATGTTGACAACCTGGATGCTGCCCGCAGTTGGGTTGAGCAATTGCAGGGGCAAGTCGGCGTGTTCAAGGTCGGCAAGCAGCTTTTTACCAAGTGCGGCCCGGAGGTTGTCAATCTGGTTCAAGCTGGCGGTGGCGATGTTTTTCTCGACCTGAAGTATCATGATATCCCAAACACCGTGGCTATGGCCGGTCTTGAGGCGTTACGGCTTGGCGTGAAGATGTTCAACGTTCACGCTCTGGGTGGTTTTGAAATGATGGCCAAGCTGGTTGAGGCTGTTGACGCTGTCTGTCTGCGTGGCAAGCCTGATCGTCCTTTGCTGCTGGCGGTCACGATCCTGACATCTTCAGACGACGAAACCTTGCGTGCCATCGGTATTGATCGACCGGTTTCTGAAATGGTGCCGCGTTTGGCCAAGCTGGCCCAGGATGCTGGTATGGATGGCGTGGTTGCCTCGCCTAAAGAAGTTGATTTGATCCGTGCGGCATGTGGTAAGGATTTCTTAATCGTAACGCCCGGGGTGCGGCCGACTTTCGCTTCCCAGGACGACCAGAAGCGGGTTACCACGCCTGGTGATGCTCTGCGCGCCGGCGCCGATTACCTGGTTATCGGTCGGCCGATTTCTGCGGCAGCAGATCCTTCGGCAGCGGCGCAGATGATTCTTGAGGAAATGCAGGCAGCCCTGAAAGGTTCTTGAAAAGTGAAAGTTGATTATCTTTACGGGATTCACCCGGTTCGTGAGGGGTTGCGTGGCAAGCGTCAACCCCTCGAACTCTTTGTAGACGAAAAAGGTAGCGGCCAACGGGTCGATGAACTGCTGTCTCTGGCCCGGGAACGTGGCGTTCCTGTCCGGCAAAGAAAACGTCAGGATCTGGACCGTATGGCGGATCAACCCCATCACCAGGGGGTGGTTCTCTCTATGGAACCCTTTCCCTACACGCCACTGGAGGATTTGCTCGCGGACTGGCAAAATTCCGGTGAAGCCGGGTTTTTTCTGCTGCTCGACGGAATTACCGACCCCCACAATCTGGGTGCTATTCTGCGCAACGCTGATGCTGCCGGCTGTCAGGGCGTGATCTTGACCAAAGATCGCAGTTGCGGAGTAACCAATGTGGTCGATCGTGTCTCGGCCGGTGCTGTGGAACACCTGGCCGTCTGCCAGGTGACAAACCTCTCCCGAGCCATGCAACAGTTGCAAAAAGCCGGTTTCTGGGTCTACGGCTTGGCGGCAGGTGAAGACGCACAGCCTCTGTTCACCACCGACCTGTCCGGAAACCTTGCTTTGGTGATCGGCAGTGAGGGCGACGGTTTGCGTCATCGCACCCGCGAGCTTTGTGATGGTCTGCTGGAAATTCCGATGATTGGAAAAGTGGCTTCTCTGAATGCTGCTTCGGCGAGTGCGGTTGCACTGTTCGAGGTGGTGCGGCAGAAAATGATGTTTGCGAAGGATTAATGGTGTTTCTTGACTTCGCAGGAAATTTACAGGTAAGGTGACAAACCAAATTTTCAGATGCCGTAAGGCTTAAAAGGAAACCCGGTGAAAATCCGGGACGGGCCCGCCGCTGTAACCGGGGACGAACGTCGCATGTAAGTCACTGACTCTTGAAAAGAGTTGGGAAGGCGCGATCAGTAGGACGAACCGGAAGTCAGAAGACCTGTCTGAATGATGTTGAGTTGCTGTTCTCGTGGTTGATGGACAGTTGCCGGAAAATTCGTGGATATTACAGGGAATCCCCGGATCAATTTTTATTGACCGGGGATTTTTTTATTTTCCGTCTCCCCGGTCCCTTGTGTAACAGGAGTTGGAAATGTACAGAGGTTTAGTGGGAATGTTGTTGAGTCTGTCTGTCTGCAGTTTGGCCTTTGCGTCGGAACCGGAACAGTCGCCGACTGTCATG
>JAUWTX010000052.1 GCA_030614505.1 Desulfuromonadales bacterium | reverse complement strand
GGGATTGCCGTCAATGTAGCCATCTGTCGTGCGTTACAGATTGATCCTCTGATGGCGAGCATTATTCTGGGGATGATCCTGGCGAACAGTTGCCCGCGCTGGAATCGGCTTCAGGAGGATATCCGCCAGGTTGATTACCTGCTCTACGTGGCTTTTTTCGTGCTGGCCGGTGCCAATCTGCACCTTGAGACCTTGACACACATCGGCTTGCTCGGAGTAGCTTACGTTGTCGCCCGTACCCTTGGGAAATGGTTGGGGGCGGCCATTGGTGCCCGTCTCGGTAATTTTGGCCCGAATGAAAGGGCTTACATTGGATTAACCCTGATGGCCCAGGCAGGGGTTGCTATCGGGTTGTCCAGTCAGTTGGCCCATCATTGGCCGGTTGGTGGCAAACTTCTGGAAACCATCGTGCTCGGCTCAGTAGTTGTCTTCGAGCTGGTAGGGCCACTTGCAGTACGGCATGGTCTGGTGCGTTCCGGCGAAGTACCAATCCTTGCGTTGTTGCAGAAACGGGCACCGGTGGGTGCCTTGGAGGGGATGC
Organism: Desulfuromonadales bacterium; assembly: GCA_030614505.1. Classification (GTDB taxonomy): domain Bacteria; phylum Desulfobacterota; class Desulfuromonadia; order Desulfuromonadales; family BM103; genus M0040. Next base: position 9,682 of record JAUWTX010000052.1, on the reverse strand, counting down.
ATAATGTCGTGCATCATTTTCGCAGTTCCCTTGGTGTGCCGGTCGGCCATCGGCTTGAAGATCCCGGCGATATCCTGGTACGACATATCATGCGGCAAAATGTCGAGACGGTTCTGCATAGCACTCCCTACTATGCTCTGCTTAAACATATAGCCCATAGCCGCTACGATCGGTTCCCGGTGGTTGATGACAGCAATCGCTTTATCGGTGTTATTGATTACACGGAAATCCGTAACCTGCTCTTTGAACCGGCGCTGGTGCCTCTGGTGGTGGCCGGAGACCTGACCGCCTCTGCATCATATTGTCTGCAGCCGGATCAACCTTTGCGTGAAGCCCTGAAGGTCCTGCAGTTGCATCGCAATATCAGTTATTTCCCCGTAGTCGACTCTGATGATCCGCAAAAGCTGGTCGGCATCCTCAATCAGAATGATGTGCTGGCTGCTTTTCGCCGTTTGGGACAGGAGGCGTAATCAAGGGACCGGGTCTATACAGTTCACAAAAACTGTGGATGATGCATTTTTTGTGAAATGTGTAGACCTGATCCCTGATCCATAGTAGATATCTGTTCGACAATTCAATCGGAAAACCGGAGGTTCTTTTGATTCCCAAGCAATTTCGTATCCATATTGTTCTCATCGTCGCCGCTCTTTTTATGATTATCTACCCGATCCTTAGCGAGCGACCAGATACGGAGAAGGCTGAAAAGGCCCCAGCTGTTGCGATGGAGTTTCTGCATTTGATCGATGCCGAGAAGTACGCAGAGAGTTGGGAGTCTGCGGCAGACCTGATGAAAGAGAAGGTGACTCAGAAGGAATGGGTAGAGAAGTTGACCAAGGCGCGCGTCCTTTCCGGAGCACTGGTCAAACGTGCTGAGAAAAGCACAAGCTATTCCACCTCGGCCGAAGACAGTCCGGAAGGTGAGTATATTGCTCTGACCTTCGATTCGGCATATCAACGCGCCGAGAGCGTTTCAGAATATGTGACCGTGATGCTCGAAGGAGATCGTTGGAGGGTCGCGGGTTACTTTATGCAGTAGCATATCTTTACATTGCTGATACTTGAGTTTGTCGAGTCTTTATGGATTCAGGCAATAAAAAAACGGGCCGCGATTGCGGACCGTTTTTTTGATTTGTACTTGGACATATATAGTGTCAGGCAAAAGGATTGCTGATCTGGATCGTTTGGTCGCGACGTGGGCCGACGGAAACCAGAACAGCTGGACAACCGGCCAGTTCTTCAAGCTTGGCCAGATATGCTTTTGCTGCGGCGGGCAGGTCAGCCATGGTCCGTGCTTCGCAGATATCGCTGCACCAGCCTTCGAATTCTTCGTAGATCGGCGTACACTCCTTCAGGATATCGGCATCACGAGGGAATTCCTCGATCAACTGTCCTTTGTATGAGTAGGCAGTGCAGACTTTGATGCTCTCAAGCTCATTGAGGACATCGAGTTTGGTTATTGCCAGACCGGTCATGCCGTTGAGACGGACTGCCTCGCGAAGGGCGACAGCATCAAACCAGCCACAGCGGCGCGGACGACCGGTGGTGGAGCCGAACTCATGGCCGGCTTTACGCAGGCGCTCGCCCATCTCATCATGCAGCTCCGAGGGGAAAGGCCCTTCACCGACTCTGGTGCAGTAGGCTTTGGTGATGCCGATAACACCGTCGATGTGGCGTGCAGCAACGCCTGAGCCGGTGCTGACTCCACCAATACAGGTGGATGACGAAGTTACGTAGGGGTAGGTGCCATGATCGATATCAAGCAGGGTTCCCTGGGCACCTTCAAACAGCAGGTTATCTCCTGCTTCCATAGCGGTATTCAGAGATCTTGAGCAGCAGCCGATATATTTTTCTATCTGCTGTGCGTATCCAGAATACTCTGCGAGGATCTGTTCTTCATCAAGGGTTGCTTCACCGAAAAACTTTTCCAGTAGAAAATTCTTTTCCGGCAGGATTTCTTTGAGCTTGCGTTTAAACACCTGGGGTTTTACCAGGTCGCTCATACGGATGCCGCGGCGTCCAACCTTGTCTTCATAGGCCGGGCCGATACCTCGCCCTGTGGTGCCGATCTTGCGGGAGGCATCTTTTTCCCTGGCCAGGTCGATGGCTTTGTGCCAGGGCATGATGATGTGCAGGTTGCTGTCCACCACCAGCTGCTGGTCATCCTTGAGATAGCCCCTTTTCTTCAGGCCTTCTATTTCACCGAGGAATATTTTCGGGTCGAGAACAACACCGTTGCCGATGACACAGCGTTTGCCGGGATGCAGGATGCCGGAAGGGATCAGGTGCAGGACGATGGTCTCATCGCCGACCACAAGGGTGTGCCCGGCATTGTTGCCGCCTTGATAGCGAACAACCTGCTGGGCGTGTTCGGTGTAGATGTCGACCACTTTTCCTTTGCCTTCGTCGCCCCACTGGGCGCCGATAATGACGACGTTTGCCATATTATTCTCCGAGTTGTATTAAATAGTTTTCGAAATGAATTCTAAAATTGGAATTGTCCCGACTCGATTGCTGTGTGAGTCACACTGGTTTTCTCACCATCCGCAGTACGGATCAGGGTCAGTTCCTCTTTAGATGCATCCAGCACCAACAAATAACGATAATGCATGCGTCGGGCATAATCTAGGCTGGCTGTTTGATTGCGCTCTATAATGTCCCGGGACACTGAGTACCCCTGGTTGCGCAAGGTGGCTGCCAGCCGTTGTGCCGGCGCTTTCTCCTGTCCTGATGAGAAGAGCAGAAGGTCGGTCCCCTCTTCAGCACGCTCATCGAGTATTTTGTCGAGAGCGAAAAGCAAGTTGTACAGGTTAAAGGCGAAGCCGGTGGCCGGTGCCGGGAAACCGTAACGTGCCGTCAGACCATCGTAACGGCCGCCAGCGCAGACGGCTCTGCCGAACCCGGACAGAAACCCCTGAAAGACCAGCCCGCTATGATAGTCGAAGCCACGCATTTCGCCAAGGTCTAAAGTGATGTGGTCCTCGATACCGTAGACAGTGAGGATCTCGAGGACTTTTTCAAGGTTGTCCAGAGCCTTTTGCGAAGCGAGATTCGTGATAGATTGCCGCGCCTGGCTGAGGATTTCACGACCGCCATAGAGTCTGGGTAAAGCGAGAAGTTCTGTGCGCTGCTGGTCGCTCAGCGGTAAATCCTTGAGCAATTGCCGCAGCCCGGAGAGGTCCTTGGCAGCGATGGCGGTGCGAACTGTATGCGATTGTGCAGCATCCAGAGGCAGGTCATCCAGGATGCCGCGCAGGAACTCAACCTGACCGATGTCGATAGTGAACTCGGTGGCGCCTACAGCCTGCAGGCATTTCACGGCCATGGCGATCATTTCGGCGTCTGCTTCGGGCCCACTAAGACCTATCAGTTCCACCCCGGATTGGAAAATCTCCCTGTCCTTACCGAGGCGCTGTTCAGTATGACGAAGCACGCGACCATTGTAACAGAGGCGAAAGGGCAGTGGCATTTCGCGCATGCGAGTTGCTGCGATCCGTGCTACCTGTGGGGTAATGTCAGGCGGGAAGGCGACCAGGCGACCAGTCTGACGGTCATCAAAGCGAAAAGTCTTTTCGCGAAGGTCTGTTCCCAGTCCGAGTTCGAGAACCGCGAGATCCTCAAGGACTGCAGGTGCTACGGGACGAAATCCCCATGACCGGTAGATGCTGCGCAGGGTGTCTTGCAGGTAATCCAACTTGGCAGTCTTAACCGGCAGGAAATCTTTCACGCCGGTCGGCAGCCGCGTTTCAATAGTGTTCGGCACGTTCAGGTCCTTCTTTATAAAACGATCTGGTTAGCGGCCACAATATGTGGGTGAGCTCGCAATTTTTCCAGAGTTTCATCTGAAATGCAACTGTCAACATTGATCAGGGAGACGGCTTGGCATTCGCTCGACTGGCGGGTCAGGTTCATGCCGGCGATATTAATTTTTGCTTCGCCAAGCACTTGGCCGATAAAGCCGATGATACCGGGGCGGTCTTCGTTGAACAGCACCAGGATGTGGCCGTGGGGAAGCGCCTCCACGTTACAGCCGTTGACGCGCACAATGCGATAGTCGTTTTCACCAAACATGGCTCCGCAGATAGCGTGTTCACCTTCTGTGCCGACTACTGTCAGGCGTATCATGCTGGAAAATCCGCGAGATGTCTGACTGCGGGTTTCCGTTACACGAATGCGGCGTTCCTTGGCCAGATGCGGTGCGTTTATGTAATTGGCTTCGGGGCCGATCATCGGTGTCAGAATGCCCTTCAGGGCAGCCATGGTCAAAGGTTCAGTCGGGTTGTTGGTGACAGTACCGGCATATTCAAGCCGTACCTCTTCAAGCCCCTTGCCGTATAGTTGGGCCTGGAATGAACCAAGACGTTCTGCAAGTTCTATGTGCGGGCGCAAGGTTGCCAGTAGGTCAGCACTGATCGACGGTACGTTGACGGCGTTGACAATGATGCCCTTTTCGAGGAAGTCAACGACCTGGGTGGCGACTTGTACCGTGACATTTACCTGTGCGTCGCGGGTGGCGGCGCGCAGGTGCGGGGTGCAGATGACCTGTTCAAGTCCCAGCAGTGGATTGTCTGCCCCCGGCGGTTCTTTCGCGAAGACATCAATGGCTGCTCCGGCTATATGTCCGTCTTTGATCGCTTCAGCCAGAGCTTTTTCATCGATCAGGCCACCGGTAGCACAGTTGATGATATGACAGCCGGGTTTGATCCTTGCCAGGGTTTCGCTGTTCAGGATATTGGCTGTCTCTGTATTGAATGGCGTATGCAGGGTCAGAAAATCAGACCGGGACAACAACCCCTCGAAATCAACTTGCTCAGCACCAAGCAGACGAATGGTGTCCTCGCTAAGGTAGGGGTCATAAACAATCGGTTTCATTTTTAAAGCGAGAGCTCGCTCAATAACCAGTCGGCCTATTTTGCCGGCTCCCAGGACCCCAAGAACTTTTCCGGCAACCTCGATGCCCAGGAAGGACTCTGCTTCCCACTGGCCGCTTTTGGTCGATTGGCTGGCCATTGGAATACGTCTGGCCAGGGAGAATATCATGGCGATAGTATGCTCCGCCGTGGTGGTTGTGCTGCCGAAGGGGGTGTGCATGATGACAACCCCTTTACGATTGGCTGCCTCCAGATCCAGATTGCCGGTGCCGACACCGGCACGTCCCACCACCTTGAGCTTGTTGGCCGCTTGAAAGACCTCCTCTGTGACCTGAGTGCCGCTACGGACAATCAGTGCGTCTACTTCGACAACAGCCTCCAGCAACTGTTTGGTCGTCAGGCCGGGCTGGTAGTCCAGTTCGATATCTTCAGCCTGCTCCAGGACTTGTAGGCCTTCAGCGGGGAATTTGTCAGAAACAAGTACTCTCATGATATGGGCCCGTATTGGTCGGGAAGTAGCTTCATAAAATAATTATAACCAAACACAACAACCTAGCAACCGGTCTTTACCCTGTCAAGGTGAAAGACCTATGTGCTACCAAGGGGTGCCAAGGGTTGGATCGACATCAGTTTGCAGCATCTAAATCTTGCAGAAATGCGACCAACAGCCGGACACCAACTCCCGTTCCCCCCTTGGGGATGTACGGCAGGTTCTGGTCACGCCAGGCCGTTCCAGCGATATCCAGGTGCGCCCAACGGAAGTCACTGGCAAACTTCTTCAGGAACGCTGCAGCCGTGATTGTCCCGGCCGGCCGTCCCCCGGTATTTTTGACATCTGCAACGTCACTCTTGATCTGCTGGTCGTAATCGTCCCAGAGCGGCAGTTGCCATAGCCGTTCGCCACTTGTTTCTCCGGCGTTCAGTAGAGACTGCACAAGTTTTTGGTCATTGCCGAGGATGGCCGTCGCCTGATGCCCCAGAGCAATGATGCAGGCGCCGGTCAGCGTCGCCAGGTCGATGACCAGTTTCGGCTCGTAACGTTTTGCATAAGTCAGGGCATCGGCAAGGATCAGACGTCCTTCGGCGTCGGTATTGAGAACCTCAATCGTCTGGCCGGAAAGGCTGGTCAGAATGTCGCCCGGTCGGTATGCAGTCCCTGATGGCATATTCTCCACCGTCGGCACGATGCCGACCAGGTTGATTGGTAGCTCCAGCAACGCAGCGGCCAGCATGGTACCGATGACTGCTGCTCCGCCAGCCATGTCCATCTTCATCTCATCCATCTTTTCGCCGGGTTTCAACGAAATGCCACCGGAATCGAAGGTTACACCTTTGCCGACCAGGGCAACCGGTGGCTCGTTCTTGCTGCCGCCGTGATGCTCAAGGACAATCAGGTATGGTTCGCGTACGCTGCCTTGGGCAACGCCGAGCAGGGCGCCGAAGCCTTCTTTGACTAATTCTTTCTGGCCAAGGATTTTGCACTTCAAAGAACTTTCTTTAGACGCTACCTGAGCCTGTTCGACTAGGTATGCAGGTGACTTGATGTTGCCCGGAGCGTTGACCAGGTCACGCGCGAGTATTACTGCTCGGCAAAGTTTTTGTGCCTTCTCCAGGGCAGATTCACAGGCATGCTTTTCACGAGCATTTCCGATCAGCAGGGTCACTGACTTTGGCAGCTTGCGAGATCCTCTGGCCTCCTCGCTGAGAAACCGGTCATAACGATAACTGGCCAGCAGAACACCTTCTGCCGTGGCTTGAATGTGTGCGGCGCTGCCGTTTTTTTTCTCCGCATCGAGTGGCAAGGCAAAGGCAACCTGTCCCAGCTTTTTCCCGGTTACAAGCTGCATGGCGCTCCCTGCTGCTTGCCGAATCTTTTCGAGGGAAGTCTCCACTTCTGGCCCGAGACCGATCAGCAGAACACGCTCCGCTGGTAGATGACCCACTGGTTGGAAAAGGATTTGCTCACCGGTCTTGCCGATGAATTCACCGTTACGCTTGGCCTGGCGCAACAGGCCACCCAGTTTCTGGTCGAGCTCTTTCAGCAGTGGCTCGGAGAGCTTCTTTTCGTAGACGCCGATCACCAGGCAGGCTGTTTTTATTTCTAGTGGGGATGCTTTGCGAATTTTGATGTCCATCTCAGGACCTCCTTAAATACGAATAGTTCATTGAAAAGTGTAATCGTATTTAATGATAAGCTGATTTGTGTTTTTTGACCAGTGATGATCGGTAGCCATGACCAGCAGTAAGGACCGCGTTACGATTTTGCGTGGCTCTACGAGGCCGTTAAAGAGTTCCTCCTTAAATTCCCCGGTTTTGACATTTGGCAAGGTGTCGCTAGACTGTTATATGTCTGTTTTTATTCCTCTATGGTCAATTACGACAGGTTCCCAGGGAGGTTTCAATGTCAATGCAGGGTTTCAAGCTATGTTGGAGAATCGGTCTGGTCATTGTTCTGGCTCTTCCCTTGCTGGCGTGTCAGACAGGCATGTCACAGCCGGATGCTTCGGACAAGACGAGTGCACTCGGAGCACAATGGGTTGGCAAGTATGTTGACGGTCAAGGCCAGACAGGGATTCGGGGCCATGTCATATATAAGGAAGACGGTACACCGGTCGTTGGTGGTTATGTAAATATCTATCCGGACACAATCTCGAACTTGCTGGGCCCATCCCAGTTCATTTCCACCCCGACTGACAGCAACGGTTCTTACCAGATGGAAACCCCCGCAGGAGTCTATTATGTCGTTGCTCGCAAGCGCTTAAGCGGTCAGTCGACAGGTCCTCTTTCCCCGGGAGATTATTATTCCGAACATCAGCGTTTAGTCACACGGGTTGAACCTGGCAAGTTTGTTGAAATTGAGCTGCCCGTTGCGGTGATGAAGGCGCCGATGTTTTTCAAAACCAGGGTGGTTGATAAGCAGACCGATACCGGAATAAGTGGTGTTCTGGTCGATCAGGCCGGGAAACCTGTGATGGGTGGTTTCGCTATGGCCTATGTTGACAAGGAAATGAAACGTCTTCCCGACTATGCTTCAACGCTTTCTGATCAACAAGGGCGATTCACCATTTTTCTGCCGGAAGGGAGTGGCTATTATCTTGCGGCACGCATTCATGCCTGGGATATGCCGAGTCCTGGGGAGCCTTATGGTAAATATGGCGGCGATGCGCCTGTACTGGTGGATGTCGCAACCGGCAGCTTTGTCAAGGACATTGAAATTGTGATGGTTCCTTTTGCCGGGGAATATAAACCGGGGAAAAGCCAACGACCTTTTTGAAAGACAGCAGTGAAAAGTGAAAAGATACGAGGAGCCCAACTTCAGAACGAAGCCGGGCTCCTTTTACGTTTCACCTTTTACTTTTCCCTTAAAGAGCTTTGAACGCCTTATTTGCTGCCTCGATAGTCTTGTCGAGATCTTCCTGCGAGTGGGCAATGCTCATGAAGCCTGTCTCGTATTGCGACGGGGCGATATTGATCCCCTCGTCGAGCATGCTGCGGAAGAACCTGGCAAAAATCTGCGGTGTCTCTGGTTTGACGTCACTGAAGTTGAAAACCTCTTCCTGCTGGAAATAGGTGCAGAACATCCCGCCGACTCGCTGTAGTGAGGTGGCCACCTTGGCCTCGGTTGCTGCTTCTTGCAAACCTTTACAAAGGTAGGCACTTTTCTCTTCGATAGCCTCGTAAAAGCCGTCCTGCTTTAGAAGTTCCAGGGTGGCAATACCGGCACTCATGGCCAATGGGTTGCCGGATAGCGTACCGGCCTGGTAGACGCCGCCTTCCGGGGAGAGGTGATCCATGATCTCCCGTTTGCCGCCAAAGGCGCCGACCGGCAGACCACCACCGATGATCTTGCCGAGACAGACAAGATCGCCGCGGACACCAAAGCGTTCCTGGGCGCCGCCGTAGGCAACCCGGAAGCCAGTCATGACCTCATCGATAATCAGGATGACCCCCTCTGCATCACAGAGTTGGCGCAGTCCTTCAAGGAATCCTGGTTTAGGGGCGACACAACCCATATTGCCGGCAATCGGCTCAAGGATGATGCAGGCGATTTCGCCTGGACTGGATGCCACCATCGCCTTGACTTCTTCAAGATCATTGTAGGTGGCCGTCAGGGTGTGCTTGGCGAAATCGGCCGGTACGCCGGAGGAGGTCGGGACGCCGAAAGTTGCCAGTCCGCTGCCGGCTTTCACCAGAAGAGAGTCGGCATGACCGTGATAGCAACCGTCGAATTTCAGAATCTTGTCGCGTCCAGTGTAACCGCGCGCCAGACGGATAGCACTCATGGTTGCTTCGGTGCCGGAAGAAACCATGCGGATTTTTTCAATGTTCGGGTAAGCCTCACAAACCATTTCAGCCAGTTGTGTTTCACGAGCTGTCGGGGCACCGAAAGAGGCACCGGTTGCTGCTGTCTTCTGGATTGCCTCCACGACCTTCGGGTGGCAATGACCGAGGATCATTGGTCCCCAGGAACCGACATAATCAATATAGGCGTTGTCGTCAACGTCGAAACTTTTCGAACCGGAGGCTCGGGCAATAAAGATTGGTTCGCAACCAACGGATTTGAACGCGCGAACTGGGCTGTTAACGCCACCCGGGATGACTTGCTTGGCTTTGGCAAAGAGGGCGGAAGATTGCTGGTGCTTCATGGTGGCTCCTTGGTTGCTTGAGTCAGTGTCTCTATACTATCAATGTGTTGGAATTGATGTCCCGGATGAATCCAGACTTACAGTCCGTCTGTTAGCATAGCCCTCGGGAGCTGTCAAGCAGCTGAGGGCTTGGCCTTGTGTCCTTATCTTTGAATCCAACATCAATGC
>JAUWTX010000137.1 GCA_030614505.1 Desulfuromonadales bacterium | reverse complement strand
GGTGAGAAATTTAATCCGAATGTTCGTACCTGGGTTTGTCCGCCGACCCGCATGGATCAGGTCAAGCTCAAGGAAGAGGCGGTCTTTTCGGTATTCAGTGCCATGGGCGCTCGTCTTGAAATTGCCGGCTGCTCGCTCTGCATGGGCAACCAGGCTCGTGTCCCCGACGGCGTTAACATGTTCTCCACTTCGACCCGTAACTTCGATGATCGTATCGGTAACGGCGCCCAGGTTTATCTCGGCTCCGCAGAACTTGGTGCGGTGACCTCGACCATGGGCAAGCTGCCGACTCCGGCTGAGTACCTTGCAGTCTACAAGGAGAAGGTTTCTCCGAATAAAGATGCCATCTACCAGTACCTGCAGTTTGATGAGATGGAAGGGTACAAGTAAAATCTGGTTAAAGGTTAGAGGTTAAAGACTAAAGGCCGCCCTGCAACGGGCGGCCTTTTTACGTAATTCCCCTTGCACAACAGGTCAGATACAGCTAGATTAATATGTATAAAATCCTGTAAATACCGCACCCTGAATTTCTTTGAGTTAGTCAGTCACAAGGATTTTTAGATGTCAGAAGAAAACATCCTCTTCCAGCCCATCAAGAAATATTGCCGTCGCAATGTGGCCACCTGCAATCCTGAAGATAGTGTCCTGAAGGTTGCTGGTATCATGAGTGATTTGAAAATTTCCAGTATGATCGTTTGTGAGGGGAACAACCCGGTCGGAATTATGACGGATCGTGATTTGCGTAGCAAGGTTGTGGCTCAAGGGGTTGATCCTGCCACGATTGTTGCCCGTGACATCATGAATGCTCCTTTGATTACAGTTGGTGAAGACGATTTTCTTTTTGAAGAACTTTACCGGATTTCAAAGAATGGAATTCATCGGATCTGTGTAGTTGATCAGGACAATCGTCTGTCGGGAATCATTACTGTTACAGATATCATGCGTCTACAGACGCGTTCTCCACAGAAGCTTGTAAGGGATATCGACCAGGCTGCAACTCTTGGAGAACTGAAGTCGTATCATGATCAGATTCAGTCTCTGGTTATTCACCTGGTTGAAGCTGGAGTGCCTCCACGTGAGCTGGTGAGGATGATAGCGCTGCTCAATGATCAACTGTTACTGCGTTTGATCGATCTGCTGCGTGCCAGACAATTCAGTAACCTCACAACAAAGTTTGCTTTTATTGTTATGGGTAGTGAAGGGCGGCGTGAGCAGACTCTGACCACTGATCAGGATAATGCCATCATTTATTCTGATGACCTCACGGTAGATGAAGTTGCCGAGGTCAAGGCTTTTTCGGAGCAATTGATTGACTCCCTCATTGAGATTGGGGTGCCCCCTTGCCCTGGTGGCATCATGGCTAAAAATGAGTTCTGGCGTCGTAGTTTTACTGAGTGGGGGGATGTCCTGAATAATTGGCTGACCAGTCCTCTACCAGAAAATATTCTCAATGGCAGCATGTTCTTTGACTTGCGTACAGTCTTCGGAGATATGAGCCTTGAACGTGGGCTCAAAGAACAACTGGCAAAACATTTCAGTCAGGACAAGATGTTCCTGACACACACTGCCGCCAATGTTCTTCGCTTCAGGCCACCTCTTGGCCTCTTTGGCGGAATCAAAGTGGAACATGGTGAAGAGCATCGCGGTCAACTTGACATAAAAAAAGCGGGGATCTTCGCAATCACCGAAGGAATCAAAGCCCTGGCTATGGAAGCCGGGATTATGGCTAGTGGGACTCGTGACCGTGGTATGGCCTTGCATGAGAAAGGTGTTATCAATCAAAAGCTGGCCGATAATCTCGATGCGACTTACAACTACCTGGTGTTTTTACGTCTGCGCTGCCAGATTGACGCCATCAAGGCTGGCCAGGAACCGAGCAACTTCATTACCCTTTCCAGGCTCAATCACATGGAGAAGGGCCGCTTGAAACTTGCCTTTGAACTGGTCAATGAATTCCAGGAGTTTCTTAGAGTTCATTTCCGAGTTCACCTTCTTCGTTCATGAATCTCCTTTTGGCAAAGTCCAACATCTTTCTTGCTCTTGGTCTCTTGATCGCGCTGGTGTTTTTCCCTGGATGTCGCAATCCAATCGATACGTCCGCTCTCAACTCACTTGCCAAGACCGATATCGACATGGTGTCTGATACCAGTCTGCGTGAGATGAACCGTCTCATGGAAGAGTTGCTGGTCAAGCTCTACGAGCGCAACCCCCGCGAACTGGACAATGTGCGTGGTATGTCGATCGGCCAGCGACAGAATCAGATTTTTGATGCTCCCGGTCGCCTTATTTTCAAAGAACTGAACAATCGGCAGGGAACGGATGCTCTGAATCTGGCCTTCAATCCGGATTTTCATGGCGACCGGGTTTTCGCCCTGATGACGGGGTTGGTGGGGATGGTTCGCAGTTCCTACAATTGGCAGAACGAACAGTTCATGTTCGACTCTCTTGACGAACAGAAATTGTTTAATTCTGCTCGAAATATAGAAGTCCTTGCCTTGCGGCTGAGTAAAACAAGGGATGCTTCAGGAGCCTTTCTGCTGCGTTCCGATAACCAGGTTGTTGAAGATGAAGACCTGAACTATGAACGTCTTTTTGGCAAAATGATCGCCATTCAGGATATGATGGCTTTTACCGTTGTCGGCAAGTGGGACAGGGGGGTCAATTATGTACTGCAGAAGGCTGTGTTTTTGCCTATGGGGTTGTGATTCTTTGCTGCCATAATCCAGTTTAAGGACCACTCGTTTTGAGTGGTCCTTTTTTTATTACATATCTATTCTGTTAGAGCTCTGTTATTTGCTCAATAAGGATCAGGGATAATATTCATCCGCCCCGATATCATCCGCAGCACCCTGCGGTCGACTCTGGTTGTCGATATCATCTGCCGGGGCATAGGTTGCGGAGGCGTTATCAACAGCAGGTGAGGGGGCCTGGATATGGTAGTCGCCATCACCCACGAACCAGGGATCATCCTCCGAGGTAAAGCCGCTGGCCGTCGTAGTTCCACTGTCGGTGAAAAAGGGCTCATCGGTGAAGTCCCCATCATTGTCGTTCTGGATAATAGAGTCGGTGATGGTTATTGATCCACTGTTGAAGTGGGCAAAATGGCCGACGGATGCCGCTTGGTTGCCCCACAGAATGCTGTTGTGGATAGTGATTGTTGCAAGCTGGTTATAGATCGCTCCACCGCTAGTGTCAGTTGCCCGGTTGTTGGCGATGACCGAATTGACGATATCCAAAGTCCCGCCATTCATTTTAGCCATCCCCGCCCAGGCAGCCTGGTTATCAGCAAGGATACAGTTCTCGAAAGATGTCGTGACCCCTGCACTTGGATGTGCAATAGCCCCCCCCGTAGTGCCTGCCGTATTGCCAGTGATGCTGCTACGAATAAAATTGGTTATCGATCCGTCGCTGTAGACGCCGCCACCCGTGCCGCTCGAGGTGTTGCCGCTGATGATACTGTCGCTAACGGTGAGGCCAGCACCCTCTGAATACGGAACCTGAGCGACCCTTATTCCGCCGCCGGGATAATCTGTTTCATTGTCCCTGATGACCGAGTTGCTGATAGTAATCCCACCACTAAAAATCTGGGAGAGGTAGACACCACCACCGCCATCAAAGGCACCATCGGCTACAGCTATATTGTTCCTGATGATCGTGTTATCGATAATGTGGCCAGATCCTCTCCAGATACGGACACCGGCCCCTCTATCCGAACTGTTGTTGTAGATCTCTGAATTGGTCAGAGTCAGCACGCTATTATCTACAGAGATCCCGCCACCGCCGAGGCCGTGATTGTCGTGGATCTGGCAGTTGTTGATCGTCACTTGCGAATCGTCCCCGGTTACATTAATGCCAGTAGTGCCGCCGGTCACCTGAAAACCGTCAATCTGGCTATTGCTGTAACGATTGAACGTGACGACTGAGCCACTGCCGCTACCGCTGATGATGGTCGTGTCAGGGCCACAGACTGAGCGGACCAGAGTGTTTTGGTCGTCACTGCCGAATTCAAACAGGACATCTTCGTTGTAGGTCCCATCGTAGACCAGGACAGTGTGAGCACCGTTGATCGCGTCGATGCCCAACTGGATGGAATTGTACCAGCTGAAGCCACCGGCAGGGCGGACCTTGAGCGCATCGACGACCGTCACACTGTGGTCACTGACTGGTTCACCGACTGCTGTATCGATCCCATCCGTTGCATAGAAGCGATAGGCCAGGATGTTGTCTCCGGCGAGGACGAGTGCCCTGGTGGTGGTATAGAGTTTGCCGTCGGTGCAGTCAGTATCTCCCGCATCGACTTCTGTCAGATCGTACTGTTCAGAGGCTTCATATATGAGGTTGTCGTTGACATCGACAAAGAGCTGGATATCACTTGCGCCAGGCGGGCACTGATCCTCAGAATCCGCATAGCTCACCGTGAAGACAAAGTCGGCACCGGTGGCTCCTGACTGTGGTTTCACGCCACTGACAGTACACCCGGCCTCAACAAACGCCAGGGATGGCGGGCTGTTGGCTCCGACCTGAACGGTCAGCACGGCACCCTGAATCGGATCTCCGGTCGCATCATCATTTGCATCGGCAGCGTAGAAACGGTATTTGAGGTCGCCGTCTCCGTCATGAACAAGGGGCAGGCTGCGGACATAGAGCTTGCCATCACTGTATGTTGTGTCACCGCTGTCAACCTCGGTCAGAGCATATTTCTCTGTCTCTGCATAACTGCCATCATCATCCTCATCGATCCAGACCTGAATGGTCGATGGTGCATCATTGTCGCTATCGGTATAGTCGATACGGAAGGTGAAAGTATCACCATTGCCACCGTTATCAGGGTTGGTGCCATCATCCTGGTAAAAATCCTCACCTGTCCAGGTCATGGTTGGCGCATTGTTGAGTGTTGTCAGCGTGCTGTCGGCAGTCGGTGCGCCGGTCGCTTCCAGAACACCGTCATTAGCATAAAAACGATAGTTGAGAACCCCGTCACCAATTTTGGCGATGGAGAGGCTCTTCGTGTAGTTCTTGCCATTATATAAATTCATATCCGTGGCGTCAGTTTCAGCCATTGCATACTTCTCACCAACGTCGTAGCTGCCATTGTCATTCTGGTCGACCCAGACCTCGATCGGGCTCGGGTTGTCGTTGTTGATGTCGCTATATGAGACCCGGAAGGTAAAAGTGCTGTTGCCGACAGCATTGTCCGGGGTGACGCCATCGGAGGTCAAGCCATTGCTACCTTCCCACTCCAGCAGCGGTGCCTGGGCGACATCCTGAATGGGGGGACTGCCTCGATCCTCAATCCTGATGTTATAAGTGTGACAATTGACGCAGAGGTTCGTTGAGGTGCCCGCGACCCAGACGGTGCCGTCACTTGCCGATAGCGGCAGATCTTCGGGCTCGGGTGGGTTAGAGGTGTTCACTTCATAGTAGGTTACGGCATCATTTTTGTACCAGATCTGCAGTCCTGGTTCACGGTCGACCAACTTGCCATCTCTCACCATGGCTAGACGGGTAGAACCGTGGACGTTATGGCAGACGACGCAGGTCATTCTGCTGTTTCCGCTGCCAGACCAATCACTGGCAAACATAGTGTCGTGGGCATGATCATCCACGTGATATGCATGGCGGTTGATTCCGTCGGTGATCAGGTTGGTGTCCATATTAGCTGGGTCATTAAAAGGAGCGATATCATGACAACCTACCTGAAAGCAGACACGGAAATCATCGGTTGTGGTCGGTGTGCCAGGATAAATTGGGCGGAGTGGCATCCTCAATGGCTCTTCGTCGTTGATCAGTTTCAACCGGTACCCTTCCCGATAAACATCTGATTTGTCGGTTAAGGCGTCTCCATCATCATACGTCCGTTCTAGTCCGTCAATATGGGCCGTTGCATAATCGTGGCAGCTGTCACACTGCATCGGCCTGCCGCTGAGGGTTTCTGCGCCGCCCTTGGACGGAAAGTTCTCACCTGCGGCCAAACCGTGGCCGGTCTTGTAATAACCCCAGCCAGTGCCGTAAATGTAGCTGCCGTCTTCATCGCCGATCACGTTCGGTGCGTTGACGCTGCTGATCACAGAAGGTGTTTCATCGTGGCAGGTGGCACACCACTTCTCCTTGCCTGCTTGCAGGGTC
>JAUWTX010000097.1 GCA_030614505.1 Desulfuromonadales bacterium | reverse complement strand
TGATGATAGGTGTGTTGAGGCAGCTTGGCAAAGGCCTGGTCAAGGGACATCCCTGCCCGGGCTATGAGCTCCATAGTCTTGGCGGCGGAGAAAAGCCCGTCGAAGTGCGGTTGAAACCCCGGGAAGCCGAAGCGGTCCTCCATCGAGGCGACAAAGCGGACCTGGCGGTTGCTTGCCGCATCGACCAGCGAGTGTCCATCGGAGCGGGTGCGTTGTACCGTCAGACCACCGACCCGTGCCAGGTCGTCCACCGCCTGGGGTGCGGAAACCGGTACAATCAGAATCCCCTCTTTTTCTGCCTCGCAAACCAGAACCGTCAAGGTGCTGAGCGCTTCACGGCTGGAAAAGACACGACCGCTGCCACTGACCAGGCGGATTTTCTCGCCTGACGGTCCGATCCAGAAGCCGGCATCCGCCTCGAGTGTTTTGACAATCCGGCTTAAACGATCCAATGCTGTATCAAGCTCATCGGCGGTCATATCCATTGCTTTTTCGTGGACATGGGAATTTAACTCGGTGACTTCGAAGCCGAGATTGGTCAGCAGGTCAGGTAGCAGGTCTGCGGCGGGTGAATGGTTGAGATCCAAAACCACTTTGGGTGCGGTCTTTTTCAGCAGAGCATCATCCAGGTGGCGCAGAAATCCTTCACGGTAGAAATCGTAGATGCGCGGCAGTTCTTCGATGCCGCCGGGTTCTGAATGATGAGCTCGCCGGAAGTTCTCTTTAAAATATATGCGCTCGATACCTTTGGCTGTTGCGGAGGGTATCTCGTTGCCCTCACCATCAAAGAAAATGATCTCCGTACCGGCAGGATCTTCAGGTGATTGGCGAAAATGGATGCCGCCTGTCTCGCCGAAAGTGGTTAGTTTGTAACGAAGCACCGGCAGCGAAATCATCTTGATATCGCGGACATTGATCCCGGCGGAAAGCAGCCCGCCAACAAATGAACGCTTGAGCATGCGCGACGACCGGATGGCGTCACGTCCTGCCAGGACGTAGCTGTTCTTGGGCAGGGTCGATCCATAAGCCGCTCCAAGACGAGCGGAGAATTCCGGGGTCATCTCGACATTGGTGAGGCCGCGGACCAAGGCCCCTTCAAAGAGACTTTTACGCCATTTCTCTCCCCAGATCAGGTTGGTGGACACGGTTGAACCACTCTCGATGACTTTACGTGGCCAGATCTTGACATCAGGTCGAATGTTAACCTCATCACCGACCGTTGTTTCATCGGCAACTACGACGCCGGATTCAATGACCGCCCGCTGGCCGACCCGGACCCGGTTGCCGAGGTTGGCACCAGTGACCCTGGTGCCGGCCTTGATATAGACGTTGTCCCAAAGAACAGATTCTTCGAGGATGGCACCCTCCTCAATCAGGCAGTTGCGTCCGGCAATGCAGTTGGTGAGCCGGGCGTTGCCCTGAATCCGGGTGTTGTCGCCGAGGACAACCATGCCGGAGAGAGTTGCCTGTTCATCCACCTGGGCGTCGGGGCTGATAAAAATCGTACTGTCTGCCGTGCGCGGAGGTTCAGCGATTCGCACGGTAACTTTGCCGTGGCAGATATCCTGACACGCTTCGAGGTAAGCTTCAGTGTTACCGATGTCGGCCCAGTATCCTTGCATATCACAACCGAAGAGAGCATCGTTATTTTCAAGCATTTTGTGGAAAACATCCTTGGACCAGTCGCGGTTTTCTGCGTCGGGGATCAGGTCGAGGACTTCCGGTTCCAGGATGTAGATGCCGGTGTTGATCGTGTAAGAAAAGACTTCTCCCCAACCAGGTTTCTCGAGGAACTTGGTAATACGGGCTTCTTTGTCGGTGATCACCACGCCGAACTGCAAAGGGTCGGTTACGGATGTCAGGGTAATCGTGGCTTTGGCCTGCTTCTGCTCGTGAAAAGCAATCACCTTTGAGAGATCAAAATCGGTTAGCAGGTCGCCGCTGATAATCATGAAGCGCTCGCCAAGATGGCGTGCTGCTGCCTTGACCGCGCCAGCTGTCCCGAAGTCCTCCAGTGGCGTCACGTAGGTGATATGGATACCGAACTCACTACCGTCACCGAAATATTTCTTGATGATTTCAGGCTGATGAAACAGCAGCAGGATCAGGTCGGTAATGCCGTGCTGTTTCAGCAGATTGACGATATGTTCCATGATCGGCCGATTGACCAAAGGGATCATCGGCTTGGGCATGCTGATGGTCAAGGGGTGGATGCGGGTGCCGAATCCACCTGCCATAATGACTGCTTTCAATGGAGTCTCCTTTGAAATTGAATTCGTAAAGCTAAACCTGAAGCAGCAAGTACACGACGGATTCAGGTTGCAGTCAAGATTGTGCGAGAATGCGCCGGACCTCATTTTTTAACTCGCCAAGGTTGGAGCTCTTAACTACATATGCGTCTGCCAACCAGGAGGAAAAGTCCTCCTTATAACTGCTGTAAGCGGTGCAAAGTATCACCGGGATGTTCTCTCGCTCGCGGGCGATCTCCTGCAGCAGTTCCAGACCACTTTCCTGGTCAAGCTGTATATCGAGGATGACGAGGTCAAAAACCTGATGGCGTAACTGCTCCATGGCATCGTTGCGGTTGCCGCAGGTTACCACGCTATGGCCTTCGTCTTCCATTTCGGCAGCATAAAGGTGGCGGATATCACCTTCATCGTCAATAATCAGCAGATGTGCCATGGTGTGCTCCTTAAGCAGGGGTGGGAACCCGTTTAGTATACCAGCCAGTGGCCTCACTGCAATCGCAGAAAATGGTTTGTCTCCTTGCCCTTGGCGGGTTGCAATGGCATAGTTTGTACTTGGAACGCCAAACTTTCGCTTGTGCCCAAATAGTCTGACAGGCTCCTGATCATGTCGATGAAACCGTACCAGCTTTTTTCCCAGCACCTTAAAAAACGTTTCGGTGTTCGGGTTCACAAAATTTCTATCGATGCCGGTTTCGGCTGTCCGAATCGCAATGGTGGAAGAAGCGGAGCGGGCTGTCTCTTCTGTGACCCGGGAGGTTCTGGAGCGGTCGGTATCGAGCGACAGCTGAGTGTTGCCGAACAGATTGAGCAGGGCAAAGAAGTCATGAGCCGCAAGTATAAAGCAGGTCAATTCATGGCCTACTTCCAGCCTTTTTCCAACACTCTCGCTCCGGTGAGTCAACTGCGGGCTCTCTATGATGAAGCCCTGGCTGTCGATGACGTCGTTGGCCTGGCCGTCGGCACACGGCCCGATTGCCTCCCTCCGGATGTCCTGGACCTGCTCGACGAATATAGCCGGCGAACCTACTTCTGGCTGGAACTGGGGCTACAGAGCCGCCATGACAGGACTCTGGATTGGTTGCAGCGTGGCCACAATTTTGCGACCTTTGCCAAGGCTTTCCAGGAGGCTAAGTCGAGGGGGCTGCGCGTATGTGTCCACGTGATTCTCGGCCTTCCCGGTGAGAACCGTGATGATATGCTGGAAACGGCGGATGTCCTGGCAGATTTGCAGGTTGACGGAGTCAAACTGCATCTGCTCCATGTTTTGCGGAATACACCCCTCGGTGATTTGTATACTGAGAATAAAGTCAAATTGTTAGCTATGGATGAGTATGTAGAGCTGGTTGTCGATGTTGTTGAACGGCTTCATCCTGAGACATTGATCCACCGCCTGACCGGTGACGGGCCTCGGGACCAGTTGCTGGCCCCACTCTGGTCGCTCAATAAATGGGAAGTTCTCAATGCAATCGATGCGGAGTTTGCCAGGCGGGGTTCCCGGCAGGGTGATCATTATCGTAAGGGTCAGAATGAATTCTGAAATACAGTAGCAACAATTGAAAACGCCCCCTGAAATCAGGAGGCGTTTTTGACAACGGGTATCGGTTGGGTCGCTGTTTCAGCTGGGCCACTCCAGGAAAGAAGGAGCAGGCACGCCCAAGTGATGCTGACGAATAAAATTACGTAACGGAACATGGCGCGGAGGATAACTGAGCGTGGCAGAAAAAGCAAGGATGCAAAATGAAATAATGCAGAATATTTCTGCTGTGTTTCTGCCCTTCGCTCATGGATAGTCCGATAGCCTCTTAGGAGCCTGTCGGACTGTCCACGAGCCGGCTGCAAATCCGCATGTTTGGCCCATATCTCAGCTCCTTTTCGACCAATAGCTATTACTCTCAAACGAGCCAAACCCTGGTCTCAAACTCCCGATTTTTCGCTTCGGCCCGTATAGTCCGATAGCCTCCTAGAGCAGCAGAAATATCACCAGGGCAACGATAACGGCTACAATGATAATGCCGACAGTTATTTTGCCGCCGTTGCCAGCAGCTTGCGCCGGGGGTTCTTCCTCCAGCCTTCCTATTACGGGAAAGCGTTCAACCACTGCACGGACATGTGGCGCTTTGGTCAGTTCCTCAGTCAAGTCTTGTCCTGCGTGATGATCTGGAGGATGCAGCCCGTTTATCCAGCGGGGGCTGTCGGTGACATCATAAATAGTACCATTTACTGCGATGTAGGCGCGTTGTCCATTTTGACCATCATGTTTGGCAAGTTCGGCAAGTGTCATGGATACTCCTGATGTTGTCATGAAAGTGGTTGTTCTTTACTTCTAGTTAAGCCAGGCAGACTCCTATATAATACGCAGAATTAGTGGATTGGCAAGTTTGCTGATCTGGAGCAAAATTGATGCATCAGGAGCATTTCAAGCTTCGGGAAGCTCTCTTCTCACTGACCTTTATCTCGACTATTTTTATGATTACACCGGACACTTTGTGCCATCTCTCGGCCAAGGGGAGCTTTTTTGAAAAAATCTGCACAGACTATGCAGAAGCTTACTCCCACACTTAATGCCTACCGTCAGTTGCTCGACGAAGTGGATACATGGTTCACAGCCTGCCTGCAGGCTGGCGGCTCAGCTCTGGCCTGCCGCACCGGTTGCAGTGCCTGCTGCCGAGGCTTGTTTGATATCACCCTGCTTGATGCCTGGTTACTGAAAGAGGCCTTTGCTGACCTGGCAGTCGATATCCAGGATCAGGTTCTCCTACGATGTCAGCCGCGGTTGGTTGAACTGTGTAAACGCTGGCCAGCGTTGAGAACCCCCTATCTATTGAATGCCCTGCCAGAAGAAGAGTGGACCTCCATGCCCGAAGAGGACCAGACCCCTTGCCCTCTTCTGAATGAGAATGGCTGTTGTGTGGTTTATGCGTCCAGACCATTAACCTGTCGGCTGCATGGTTTGCCAACTATTGATATCGGTGGAGAGAATTTTGACGGGACGGTCTGTACTCTGCATCCTGGCGACCCGATGGACTTGCCGGAACGAGTGTTGCGTTGGCGATTTCGGGAGGTTTTTGCACGGGAGGTCAATTTGTTCAGGGCTTTTTCAATGGAGCTGACTGGAGGCGCACAGCAAGAACTTGACACCTTTATCCCCTTGGCGCTGCTGGCAGATTATACAGTTGTCGATTGGCACAATCTAAAATTATAGCTCTGGCAGTCCAGCAAGGGGCCGGTTTCCGAAGCCCTCTGCTGAACGGCAGAGCTTGCTGTCGCGCTATTTTCAAGTATTGTCGGTTTTCGGCTCTGCACACCTGCGAGCCCCTGGTTCTGCACACCTGCGAGATTCTCTACGCTCCGTTCGTTGCTGACGGAAATCATCCCGCTTCGCCTGTTGCTCCGGGGTAAGAATTTGATTGACCCTGGATCGCGTGGCGTGTCTTTCAACCATCATCTCGGCCTGCAGATCTGCCTGCTTGCGGACCAGTTCTCGCAAGCGTGACTCGTCGAGGGACTCGGCGTCAGAAAGGTCGCGAATTGCCCTTCTGTTTGCTTGTTGATCTTCACGCAGGGGGGCCATTTTCTCTCTGCTCTCGGTGAAAACCCCCTTAATGTCTGCTTCCTGCTGTGGTGTTAAATCCAGGACCTGTTTGAGTTGTTCAATCTGGCTCATTCCTTTGCCGTTATGATCAAATGGGCCGTTCCCGCCATGGCGTTTTGCATATGCGGGAGCGATTGACAGGCTTATGAGTAACAGGGTCATTGCCAAAGTTTTCAGGTTGTGCATGATGATCTCCTCATCGTATTGGATGTATGTTGTGGCCGGCAACGTTTGTTGCTTGCATCCTTGGACGTGTCATTACGCAAAAGGTTTACCGGGCAGCTAAGATAGTCCGACAGGGTTCAGGAAGAGAAACATGATTTCTTTGTTGTAGTGGACTGGACTTGGCTTGACAGAGGGGGATGAAAGGTTTTGGGTAAACCTTGATTCAGGCTCAACTTCAGAAGTTTCTCAGGAAAAAAGGGATGAGAATGGCATTGACCAGGTCGATAAAAAAAGCGCAGACCAGCGGGACGATGATGAATGCCGTGTGCGAGGCACCGTAACGCTTGGAGACCGCCGACATGTTGGCCATAGCGGTCGGTGTAGAGCCGAGGGAGATCCCGCCGAAACCGGCGCAGATCACCGCAGCGTCGTAGCTTTTGCCCATGGCGGGAAAGACTACGAACAGGGTTACGGCCAAGGCAATTAAAAACTGGGCGCCGAGGATTGTGAAAATTGGCCCGGCGAGGTCCACCAGGGTCCAGAGCTGCATGCTCATCAGCGACATCGCCAGGAAGGTACCCAGCGAGATGTCTGCGATCAGGGAAATAGAGGGCTTGCGGCTCGGCCATTCGGTGCCGCTGAAGCGGGGGAAGTTCTTTGGAATCAGATTGGTTATCAGGATACCTGCGAACAGACAGGTGACGAATAGCGGCAATTGCAGGCCCATATTCTCCACTTGTGTATTGATAATGAAGCCGATGATGGCGCAGATGTGAATGGCGAGAATCGCATCCAGGAAGTCGAGGTGACCGATCTGGTGCTCTGGGTCAGAGTGTGAAACTCCGACATCCACAGGCTCTTCGGCGGCCGGTTGCAGCTTGTAGCGGTTAATAAGCAGCTTGGCGATCGGGCCACCCATGATGCTGGCCAGGATCAGACCGAAGGTGGCGCAGGCAATGCCGACTTCCATAGCGTTGGCGATGCCATAATCTGCCGCGATGCGCGGTGCCCAGGCGATCGCCGTGCCGTGACCACCGATCAGGGAGACGCTGCCCCCCAGCATGCCGACCGGGGCAGCGAGCCCGAAGGCTGCCGCGACCGAGATGCCTGTCAGATTCTGCACGACCATGTAACCGATGGTGATTGTCAGCAGGATGATGAGCGGTTTGCCACCCTTCACCAGATCTTTGAGACTGGCATTGATACCGATGGTGGTGAAGAAGTAGACCAACAGGAAATCGCGTGCCTTAAG
>JAUWTX010000278.1 GCA_030614505.1 Desulfuromonadales bacterium | reverse complement strand
GCCGCTAGTCATGAGTCGGTCGATCAGAGAGCCGAGCCATTCCGGCGATGAGTCATCAATGTGAGTTTCAATCACGGTCACCGAATCACGCTCGAAGCCTGCTGCCGTCACTTTATTGCCGACAATCCCGCGCAACAGGTTGGGACGGTCATCCAGTTCCCAGCCGCCAACACCGTAGCCGATGCGTTTGATGGTCATTTCCGGCATGGCGCCAAATTGTGCAATTTCGGTGGCGATTGCCGCACCCGTGGGGGTAACCAGTTCGCGATCACTGCCGGCATCACGTACAGGTTGCCCTTGCAGTATTTGCAAGGTGGCTGGAGCAGGCAACGGCACGGCCCCGTGGGATCCCTGAATCATGCCGCTGGAAAGGGGTAAGGGGGCGCAAGTGACTTCTTTCACTCCCAGCAGGTGCAGACCGATTGCACTACCGACGATATCGACAATGGCGTCAACAGCACCGACTTCGTGGAAATGTACGTCATTCAGATCGACCTGGTGAACATGTGCTTCTGCATCACCGATGTGCCGGAAAATGCGGCGAGCCATGCTTCGGACCGAATCGTTCAGGGGGCTGTCCACAAGCATGCGGTCGATGTCTATCCTGGTTCGTGCCGGTTGATTGTCATCACACACAACCTCGACACGTGTGCCGCCGATACCCTGCCGCTTTTCATTGCGCTGTTCAAGCCGATAGCCGGATACGGGCAACTTCGCCAGTTCCGTTTTGATTGCGTTCAGGTCAATACCCAGGTCGACCAGCAGGCCTAGCATCATGTCACCGGAAATCCCGGAAAAAGTGTCGAGATAAAGAAGGCTCATTATGGTTTTCGTCGATTGATGCGGGTGGCGGCGAAAGCGGCACCGAAGCCGTTGTCGATATTGACCACTGTGATGCCACCAGCACAGGAGTTGAGCATGCCGAGCAGGGCAGCGATGCCGTTGAAAGAGGCCCCATAGCCGATCGAAGTGGGAACAGCAATGACCGGTACTCCGACCAGTCCGCCGACAACCGAGGGCAGGGCGCCTTCCATGCCGGCAACGACGATAATGACGGTCGCTTCTCGCAGGGCATCGGTGTGCGCCAGTAAACGATGAATGCCGGCAACTCCCACATCAACAAGTTCTTCTACCTGGTTGTTGAATATGCGGGCTGTTACGGCTGCTTCCCTGGCAACGGGAAGGTCAGAGGTGCCAGCACAGATAATGAGGACTTTTCCTCGTCCGAGGTCTTCAAAAGGTTTTTGTTGCAGAGCGAAGGTGTTGGCAAGCGGGTCATATTCTCCGCTGGAATGGTTATTTGACAGGATTTCCGCTTTTTCACTTGAAATACGGGTGACCAGAACATTGTCGCCGTGATCTGCCATGTGCTGGACGATGGTCGTGATCTGCTCGGCTGATTTGGATTCGCCGAGCACTACTTCCGGAACGCCCTGACGCAGGGCACGGTGATGGTCGATCATGGCGTCGCCAGTATCTTCGAAAGGGAGCTTGCGTAAACGCTCGAGTCCTTCATCGATGCTGAGATTACCAGTTTGCACGGCAGTCAGTAAGTGCTTTAAATCGTTGATGTCCATAATCAGACTCTTGTCTCTTTGCAAAAAAGTAATACTAGCATTTCTGATTGTTTATTCAAACTTTTAGTCGATTTCCATGAGGTGGTTTTGTGGTGTTTAACTATGATGTTGCCGAAATTGCGTTATGATTTAATCTTGTCAGGGACTTTCAGGGTGCTTTCTGTGTCCTGGTTACCTGACCAACGGTTCGTCTGGAGCTTGGGGCGGAACGTTTCTTGCACGTACGTTTATAAGAAATAAGCGTTTTCCCCGGTTTCAAAAGATGTCGGGAGGTGGATTATGATCAAGCCCAAGGGGTTATCTTGCAAGCTCAATTTTGTTTTACTGCTTGTGCTGGTCTGGATGTTGACCCAGAGTCAGGTCGTGGCTGGCGGGCTTGACTGGGGCGGCGGTGGTGACAGCGGTGGCGATGCTTCATGTACGCCGGATGCCACTTTGGTAATCCAGCCTGGCCCAATCGGTTCACCAGTGCGAATTGCAGCCCTTGATGCACAGAACTTTCTGGTTGCAGACTATTCCAGGAACTGGATATACAAAATTGGGTTAGATGGTGTCCCGGCCAGATTCTTCGAAACCGATGGGAACCCCCTTAGTATTGCTTTCCAACCAGGCCGAGAGAACATCTACTATATTGGCAATGACAAAGATAAAACCATCGATGTTTACAGGCTAAAACGAGGAAAGGTGACGCTAAGGAAAAAACTGTTTCGTAAGCGTGAGAGGATCCAGGCTCTCGATATGGTCTATGACACCAGCCTGAACCAATTGTTTGTGGTTGATGGTCTGGCCAAAGAGGTCAAGGTGCTCCTTAGGGGTGGGCGCCTGGTCAGAAGTTTTGGCGGTGATATGGTTCTTTCCAGTCCCAAAGGGATTGCGGTTGATGCTGCTAGTGGCGAAGTTTTCGTCTCCGATTATGGCGATCCCGCTATCGGTATTCCTGCCTCCATCAAAGTATTCAATCTCTCCGGTGGCCTGGACAGGACCATCACAGGTGACTTTTCTCGTCCGCAGGGGATTTTGCTCACCAATAGTAAACTTTTTGTTGCCGATAATATGCTTGCCCAAATTCTCGGATTTGATCGTGAGACGAATGAGGTAACTGCGTCTTACGGTTGCCTGGGATCGAGTGAGGGACATCTGCTCCTGCCGATGGATGTTGCTCTGGATGATGCAGGGCTGAACCTTTATGTTGCCGACAACCGTAACATGCGGGTCACGGTCCTGCCGTTGGCCGAATCACAGTGAAGGAGGCAGCCATGAAAAGCTCTAACATTCTCGCAGTCATGTCCTTTGCGGTCGCTCTCTTCTTGTGCAGCGGTTCTTTCAGTCCGGCCCAGGCGCTCCTGGCAGATCATGATTGTTCGTTCTGCCACGATTTTCACGGCAATCCAGGTTATTCGCAGCTGTTGATTGCGGAGAACTCGGAATTGGTCTGCCTCTCCTGCCATACGGTCTC
>JAUWTX010000091.1 GCA_030614505.1 Desulfuromonadales bacterium | reverse complement strand
GGGGACCCCGGTGGAGCTTGAGTTTATCCAGGTTGAAAAGACCAGCTGAGTTTCTGGCAGAATATAGTTTTTAAGGAGTCATTTCATGGCCAAAAAGGTTGTTGGACAGATAAAATTGCAGATCCCTGCCGGCAAGGCAAATCCTTCTCCTCCGGTCGGCCCGGCTTTGGGTCAGCACGGCGTGAATATCATGGAGTTCTGCAAGGCTTACAATGCCAGAACGCAGGATCAGGACGGTCTGATTATACCGGTAATTATTACGGTCTATGCAGATCGCTCCTTTACTTTTATCACTAAAACCCCTCCGGCTGCTGTGCTTCTGCTGAAAGCGGCCAAGATACCCAAAGGCTCCGGGGTGCCGAATAAAGAGAAGGTGGGTAAAGTCACCAAGGCTCAGGTTGAAGAGATCGCCAAGGCCAAGATGCCCGACCTGAATGCATGTAATATTGAGGGAGCCATGCGCATTATTGAAGGAACTGCGCGCAGCATGGGCCTTGAGGTTGTCGCTTAGCGACTGCAGAAGTAAGTCGTAGCTTAATTACTACACGCTGAATGCGGAGAAGATAGACAATGGCAACAGGAAAACAGCTCAAAGCGTCCAAGGGAAAAGTCGATCGCACCAAGACCTATCCGGTTGACGAGGCGTTGGCTCTGGTTAAGGAAACGGCATTTGCCAAGTTTGATGAATCAGTTGATGTCTCGGTAAAACTCGGTGTAGATCCACGTAAGTCAGATCAAATGGTGCGTGGCGCCGTTGTCCTGCCGAACGGGCTGGGTAAGACGATCCGGGTTCTGGTCTTCGCCAAGGGCGAAAAAGCCACGGAAGCCCAGGAAGCTGGAGCTGACTACGTCGGCACTGATGATCTGGTCGAAAAGATCAAGGGTGGCTGGTTTGACTTTGACACCGCCATTGCCACGCCGGACATGATGGGTACTGTCGGCAAGATCGGTAAGCTCCTCGGCCCCCGTGGCCTGATGCCTAACCCGAAAGTCGGTACTGTGACTTTCGAGCTTGACCGCGCCGTTAACGAAGCCAAGTCCGGCAAAGTTGAGTATCGCGTTGAAAAGGCCGGTATCGTTCATGCCCCCGTCGGTAAGGCCTCGTTCGATGTAGAAAAGCTCAAAGGGAACCTGCTGACCCTGATGGATGCCCTGTTCAAGGCCAAGCCATCGACGGCCAAGGGAACCTATGTGAAGAAAGTGACCATCTCTTCAACAATGGGTCCTGGCATCAATATCGATGTCTCAGCCCTGCATACGCTGGTCAAGTAAAATCGGTATCATCCCGTTGTCGTCTGGCGATGACGGTTGTTTCAGGATAAAGCAGATCCTGGCCACAGACAGCAGGTACCTTCCGGTTTAATGGTATAGCCACCTGCCGAGGCGAGATGGATGGTGTTCGAGATGCTCAGTCTCTTCTTCACCTTCTTGAAGGCTAGGATGGAGAGCTTATTTTAAGCTCAGAAATCTACAAGGAAAGGAGGAGAGACGTTGAATAAACAAAGCAAAGAAGCTCTAGTCGCGGAATTTGCAGAGAAACTCAAGGTAGCCAAAGCCGCTTTTTTGGTTGATTACCGTGGGTTGGATGTCGAGCAGGCAAACGCTTTGCGGCGCAAACTCCAGGACATCGGAGTCGAATACCGGGTGGTGAAAAACACCTTGCTTCGTCTGGCGGCCAAGGGTACGGATTCTGCCTGTTTTGATGAGTACCTTTATGGACCCACAGCAATTACCCTGGCGAATGAAGACCCTGTGGCGCCTGCCAAGGCATTGGTTGAATTTTCCAAGCAGAACAAAGTCTTCGAACTGAAGGCGGGCATGCTTGATGGCAAACTGCTCGCAGTCGATGACATCAAGGCGCTGGCTGCTCTGCCGAGCCGCGAGGAATTACTTGCCATGTTGTTGAGGACCATGAGTGCTCCGGCTACCAATTTTGTCGGCGTGCTTGCGGCCGTGCCGCGTTCGTTCGTGCAAGTACTGGCGGCTATCAAGGATCAGAAAGACGCAGCCTGAGTTTTCTCCGGCTGAAGCAACCATAGATATCAAAAACTTATCGATACAGAATTTACGGAGGATACGAACAATGGCTGACATCACCAAAGAACAAGTTATTGAATTTATCGAGAAGATGAGCGTTCTTGACCTTGCTGAACTGGTCAAGGAACTGGAAGACAAATTCGGCGTTTCCGCTGCTGCCCCCGTGGCAGTTGCTGCTGCCGGTCCTGCTGGTGGCGGCGAAGCTGCTGCTGAAGAGCAGACTGAGTTTGATGTCCTTCTCACCGCCATCGGCGAGAAGAAAATCAACGTCATCAAGGTTGTGCGTTCTATCACCGGTCTGGGCCTGAAAGAAGCCAAAGATCTGGTTGATGGTACCCCCAACACTGTCAAAGAAGCTGTATCCAAGGAAGAAGCCGAGGGCATCAAGACGCAGTTGGAAGAAGCCGGCGCCAGCGCGGAGCTCAAATAAAGGCCCCTCTCGGATACTCTCGTCCTAGCCAAGGCCGCACTCTGTGGGGCCTTGGCTATTATACTTTAAGTCAGCAAGAAGGAGACACCATGGCTTATTCGATTGCGAATAACCAGCTGCTCAGGAAACATTTTCGGGAAATCAAACGGATTATCGATATCCCCAACCTGATTGATATCCAGAAGAATTCCTATCAGCGTTTCCTGCAGGCGGATCTGCCTGCTTCCGCTCGTCAGAACTTTGGAGTGGAGGCGGTTTTCCGCTCGGTATTCCCGATCCGGGATTTCAGTGAGACCTGCTCGCTCGAGTATGTTGAATACTCGCTGGGAACTCCGAAATATGATGTTGAGGAATGCCATCAACGGGGGATGACTTTTGCTGCACCGATGAAGGTCAGGGTGCGGCTGGTCTCTTGGGATGTCGACAAGGAATCCGGCGTTCGGTCGATTCGCGATATCAAAGAGCAGGAAGTTTATTTTGGCGAAATTCCGCTGATGACCACGAATGGTACCTTCATTATCAACGGTACCGAACGTGTCATCGTCAGTCAGTTGCACCGTTCGCCCGGAGTCTTTTTTGATCATGACAAGGGTAAGACGCATTCGAGCGGTAAGTTGCTCTACAGTGCCCGAGTTATTCCGTATCGAGGCTCCTGGCTTGATTTTGACTTTGATCATAAGGACATTCTCTTTGTGCGCATAGACCGGCGGCGTAAATTGCCTGCCACAGTGTTTCTTAAAGCCCTTGGTTTCTCTGCTGAAGAGCTTCTAAACCGTTACTACGACACTGAAGAAATCTTTGTCGAAGACGGTGTCTATCGTAAAAAAATTGACACCAAACTTTTGCTCGGTCAGCGGGCTACGGTTGAGTTGCTCGATGCCGACGGTGAGGTGCTGGTCAAGGCCAATCGTAAGTTCACCAAGGCGGCGATTCGCAAAATCGAAGAAAAGAAACTTGAGTTTATCCAGGTCCCCGCAGAAGAAGTCGTCGGCAAGATTGCTTCGGTAGATATTGTCGACGAATCGACCGGGGAAGTTGTGGTCGAGTGTAATGAAGAGCTTACTGCTGCCAAGCTTGAAGCCCTTGCCAAGTGCGGCATTAATAATTTCAAGATTCTCTTTATCGACCACCTGTCTGTAGGTTCTTACCTGCGTGATACCTTGCTGCAAGACAAGGTGAACTCTCCGGAAGAAGCCAAAGTCGAAATCTATCGACGCCTGCGCCCCGGTGATCCGCCAACGATCAAAAGCTCGGATTCTCTTTTCACCAGCCTCTTCTTCAACGAAGATCGCTATGATCTTTCGACTGTCGGTCGTATCAAGTTGAATCACAAGCTGGGGCTGAATCTCCCTCTCGAAGTGACCACGCTAACCAAGGAAGACATCCTTGAGGTGGTACGCTACCTGATCGACCTGCGCAACGGCGCCCATGAATGGGAAAAAGAAGACGATAAGGGCAACGTTCGTAAGCTCCCGGTCAAAATCGACGACATTGATCATCTCGGCAACCGCCGTGTGCGTGCTGTCGGTGAACTGCTTGAGAACCAGTACCGGGTTGGCCTGGTGCGTATGGAGCGGGCAATCAAAGAACGTATGAGCCTGCAGGAAGTGGATAGCCTGATGCCCCACGACCTGATCAACTCCAAGCCGGTTTCTGCCGTGGTCAAGGAGTTCTTTGGCTCGAGCCAATTGTCCCAGTTTATGGATCAGACCAACCCGCTTTCCGAAATCACCCACAAGCGTCGTCTCTCCGCCCTCGGACCTGGTGGTTTGACTCGCGAACGGGCTGGTTTCGAGGTGCGAGACGTTCACCCGACGCACTATGGTCGTGTCTGTCCGATTGAGACCCCGGAGGGGCCGAACATTGGCCTGATCGCTTCTCTGTCGACCTATGCCAGGATCAACATTCACGGTTTTGTTGAAACTCCTTACCGTCTCGTCAAGAACGGCAAGGTGTCGAATGAGCTCGAGTATTTCTCTGCCCTTGAAGAAGAGGGCCATGCCATCGCTCAGGCGAACGCGCCTTTGGACAAGAAAAACTGCTTTGTCAACGAGCTGGTCAACGCCCGTAAGAACGGCGAGTTCATGCTGATCAACCGGGATGAGATTGGATTGATGGACGTCTCACCGAAACAGCTGGTTTCGGTCGCCGCCGCCCTCATTCCATTCCTTGAAAACGATGACGCCAACCGCGCCCTGATGGGCTCGAACATGCAACGCCAGGCTGTGCCGTTGCTGCGTGCAGATGCACCGCTGGTTGGTACCGGTATGGAGCGCATAGTCGCCCATGACTCTGGTTCTGCTGTGGTTGCGCGACATGATGGTGTTGTTGAAAATGTTGAGGCGGGCCGTATCGTCGTCAAGATTGACGAACATGAAGATGACGAGACCGGTACCGGTGTTGACATCTACAACCTGATCAATTTTATCCGTTCCAATCAGAATACCTGCCTCAACCAGAAGCCGATTGTCAAGGTCGGAGACGAGATCAAGCGCGGTGAGATTATCGCCGATGGGCCTTCTACACAGTGGGGCGAATTGGCTCTCGGTCAAAACGTGCTGGTCGCTTTCATGCCTTGGCAGGGTTATAACTTCGAAGACTCGATCCTGATTTCCGAAAAGCTGGTCAAGGAAGACCGCTATACCTCGATTCATATTGAGGAGTTCGAGTGTGTCGCCCGTGATACCAAGGTGGGTAAAGAAGAGATCACCGATGACATCCCAAATCTCGGCGAAGATGCTTTAAGCGATCTCGACGAAAGCGGTATTATTCGTATTGGAGCCGAAGTCAAGCCGACAGACATTCTGGTTGGCAAGATCACGCCGAAAGGTGAAACTCAGCTTTCACCGGAGGAAAAGCTTCTGCGGGCTATCTTCGGCGAGAAGGCCGGTGATGTGCGTGACACTTCACTGCGCGTGCCGCCAGGTGTCGAGGGCGTAGTCATCGGTGCCCGGGTCTTTTCCCGTAAAGGGTTAGACAAGGACTCCCGAACTGAGTATATCGAGCAGACAGAGATCGATAAACTGCTTAAGGACCAGAATGACGAAATCCGTATCATTCGTGAATCCTCCCAACGTAAGCTGGCGGCGTTGCTGAATGGACAGACTGTTTCTGCGCCTGTTAAAGACCGTGATGGAAAAACATTACTGCCTAAGGGTCGCAAGATTACAGACAATGCGCTTGAGTCGATACCCTTCAGCCTCTGGCGCGGACTCTCTTTGACCGATGATGAAGTTGAAAGCAGGGTTGCTGAAACCGGCAGACGACTGAGTGATCGCGAAGAGGTTATCAAGACGGTTTTTTCCGACAAAATCGAGAAGCTCAAGCGTGGTGATGATTTGCCGCCGGGCGTGATTAAGATGGTCAAGGTCTATATTGCCATCAAGCGCAAGCTGTCTGTTGGTGACAAGATGGCCGGTCGTCACGGTAACAAAGGTGTCCTCTCGCGGATTCTGCCGGAAGAAGATATGCCTTACCTCGAGGATGGCACTCCAGTTGAGATCGTGCTCAATCCTCTTGGCGTCCCGTCCCGTATGAATGTCGGCCAGATCCTGGAAATCCATCTGGGCCTGGCTTCTCATGGCCTGGGTCGGCAGATCCAGGACGCCATAGACAAGATGATGGACCCGAAGAAGATGCGCAAGCAGATCAAGGACGTCTATGGCAACAAGAAGTTGAACGCCTTTATCGACGAATTGAGCGATGAAGATACCTACAGCCTGGCTCGCCGCATCCGCAGGGGCGTCCCCATGGCATCACCGGTCTTTGAAGGTGTTCATGAAGATCAGATCAAGAGTGAACTGGAGCGATCCGGAATGCCGCTTGATGGGCAGATGACCCTGCATGACGGTTGCACTGGCAATGCCTTCAAGGAGAAGGTCACGGTCGGCCTCATGTACATGCTTAAATTGCACCATCTGGTTGATGACAAGATCCATGCCCGGAGCATTGGCCCCTACAGTCTGGTCACCCAGCAGCCACTGGGCGGTAAGGCACAGTTCGGTGGCCAGCGCCTTGGTGAGATGGAGGTCTGGGCCATGGAGGCTTACGGTGCTGCCCATGCGTTGCAGGAATTCCTGACAGTCAAGTCGGATGATGTGACCGGACGGACCCGGATTTACGAGGCAATCGTCAAGGGTAAGCATACCCTCGAAGCAGGCCTCCCGGAATCATTCAACGTTCTTATTAAAGAACTTCAGGCGCTCTGTCTCGATGTTGAGCTGCTGGAAGAAGCAGACTGATACCTTTACAGAGAACCCCCTCATCCTGAGAAGGAGGATGCGTCTTGGAAGATATATACAGCCTTTTTGAGCGGCCTAAAGATCCACTGAATTTTAACGCTATTCGTCTCTCGATCTCTTCTCCGGAAAAGATTCGTGAGCGGTCTTTTGGCGAGGTTAAGAAGCCAGAAACGATTAACTACCGGACTTTCAAGCCGGAACGTGACGGGCTCTTCTGCGCCAAGATCTTTGGCCCGACCAAAGACTATGAGTGTAATTGCGGCAAATACAAGCGCATGAAGCACCGTGGCATCGTTTGCGAAAAGTGTGGTGTCGAAGTCATCCCGAGCAAGGTGCGTCGTGAGCGCCTCGGTCATATTGACCTGGCTTGCCCGGTAGCCCACATCTGGTTCCTTAAGTCGCTGCCTAGCCGGATTGCTACTCTGTTGGACCTGACTCTTAAAGAGCTCGAGCGGATCCTCTATTTCGAGGCCTATATCGTGCTTGACAAGGGTGAGAGCGATCTGGATACAGGACTGATCCTCACCGAGGAGAAATATCGTGAGGCGATGGAGGAGAATGCCGGGCAGTTTACTGTCGGCATGGGTGCAGAAGCAGTCCGTGAACTGTTGACCTGCATTGATCTGGAGGAACTGACTACCACTCTTAGTGTCGAGATGATTGAAGCGACCAGCTAGGCCAAGCGCAAGAAAGTTGCCAAGCGTCTAAAGGTTGCAGATG
>JAUWTX010000289.1 GCA_030614505.1 Desulfuromonadales bacterium | reverse complement strand
GTCCTGACCAATACAGCATACGAAGCGACCAAAGAGTTTTCCCCGATCTCGCCATCAGTTCTGCAGAGGGGCGAATTGTACGAAGAGCTGGTCTACCAATCCTTTCGCTTTTTCAGCAACTCACAACCACAGAGCTATCTGGACATTTCAACGCCACTCTGGGTAGGCAATGAGCCCTATGGCCTGCTGCAGATTCGCTTCAGCCTGGAGGGGCTGCATCAGAGAGTTCAGCGTTCTCAGCGGCTGATCCTTGTCTATGTCGTTGTCTATGGACTGGTGCTGGCTGCGTTTGGTGTCTATCTCCTGAACCGTAATGTCGTCAGGCCGGTACGTGAGCTACACCAGGCGACGACAATGGTTGCCGGTGGGACCTTGACGCCCGTAACTGTGTCGTCCGGACCTGGTGAAATCCATGAGCTGGCAGCAAGCTTTAATCAAATGATTGCTGCCCTGGCTGAGAGTCGCACGGAGACAGAAGAGCATATCACTACCCTCCAGGAGATCAATCAGGCTTTGGCACGGGCTCGTGATGATTTGGTTCGCTCAGAAAAGCTTGCTACCGTTGGCCATCTTGCCGCCGGCATGGCCCATGAGATCGGTAATCCGTTAGGGGCCGTGATTGGCTATCTGAATATTCTCAAAGATGATCTGTTAGATGATTCTCGTGAACTGGTTGAGCGTTCTCTGGTTGAAACAGGTCGGATCGATCGACTTGTTCGGGAACTTCTTGAATATTCAGCTCCGGTTGATCGTCAGACAGAGTCTTTCTGCCCGATAACTTTATTGCGTGAAACAGTTGAGATGTTGCGCCACCAGGGGCAGTTTGATGATATCGAAGTAGATGATCAGGGTCTTGTGACTGGCTGCCTGGTTAATATGGACCCTGGACGATTGATGCAGGTCTGGATCAACCTGCTGCTTAATGCTCAGGACGCAATGCATGGCAAGGGGCGCATTGAATTATAATCCAGACAGGACGGGTCGACAATCAGTCTCTCGATCCTTGATGATGGTGATGGCATCGATCCGAATGTTGCGAAGCAGGTATTTGAGCCATTTTTCACCACCAAGGACCCCGGCAGCGGTTATGGCCTGGGGCTTGCTGTCTGCCAGAGGATTATTGATGAGAGTGACGGCAGCATTGAAATGACTTCAGGCAGTAACCGGGGCACGTGTTTCACGGTCACTTTACCATGCTCTCCAGGAGGATCGTCATGACAACACATGAGCGTCAAATCCTGATAGTCGATGACGAAGCACCGATGCGACATATGCTGCGGATGGTTCTGGAGCGTGATGGCTATACGGTTGCCGAGGCAACCAGTGGCCGACAGGGTCTCGATCGTCTGCGGACTGGTCATTACGGCTTGATTCTCTGTGATATCCGCATGCCGGAAATGGATGGGCTGACTTTCCTCAAAGAGAAGCAGGCGCAGCAGTTCGGTGGTACGGTGATAATGATGAGTGCCTATGGCAGTATCGACACAGCAGTTGAATGCATGAAGCAGGGTGCCTATGACTATATCTCCAAGCCGTTTCGTCCCGATGAAATTCTCCTGACCGTGCGTAAGGCGGAGGAACGTCTGCAACTCCGCCAGGAGAATGTCCAGCTCAAGAACAATATGCGACGCAGTGGGCGCCCCCAGGGTGTTGCTGCCATTGTGCATCGCAGTGCTCTCATGAAGAGCGTGCTCGAAATGGTGCAGAAGGCTGCTGAGGTCCCGGCGCCTGTGCTGATAACCGGCCCAACCGGAACCGGCAAAGAGCTGGTTGCCCGTGCACTGCATGCGGAGAGTCCGCGTAGCGACAAGCCATTTCTGGCCGTCAATTGCAGCGCCATACCAGCCGGTTTGCTTGAGAGTGAGCTGTTTGGACATGCCAAGGGCGCCTTTACCGGTGCCGACCGTGCTCGAATCGGTCTTTTTGGAGCCGCCGACGGTGGAACGCTGTTGCTTGACGAGATCGGTGATTTCCCTCTGGAACTGCAGCCGAAGTTGTTGCGGGTTCTTCAGGAGCATGAAGTGCGCCGGGTCGGTGAAAGCAAGTCGACGCCTGTTGATGTTCGCATAATTGCAGCCACTGGCAAGGACCTTCGGCAGGCTGTTGCTGAGGGTTCGTTTCGGGAAGATCTTTTCTACCGCCTCGCTGTTCTTACAGTTGAGATGCCGGCGTTAGGTCAACTGCCTGAGGATATATCTGCGCTGGTCGAGAGCTATCTGCCGAGAATTGCCGCTCGGTTAAAACGCCCAGTGCCGACGATGGGTCAAGAAGCATTGCGCAAACTGGAAGAGCAGCCTTGGCCCGGGAATGTCCGTGAACTGCTGAATGTGCTTGAAAAAACTCTGGTTCTTTGTCGCGAAGAGACAATCAGTGCAAGTGACCTTGTCCTTCACGACCATCCTCCGGAGCCAATAGACCCGACAGCTCTTTCGTTGAAGAAAGCGACGGCGGATCTGGAGAAAGACTACATTCAGAAAGCTTTGCTTGCAACCGGTGGTAATCGTACTCAAGCTGCAAAAATTCTTGAGATCAGTCTGCGTTCACTAATCTACAAAATCAAAGATTATGAGGTTTAGAATGTGGCGCGTGGCGGGTAGCGGGAAAAAGCTTTTACAACCATATTTAACG
>JAUWTX010000182.1 GCA_030614505.1 Desulfuromonadales bacterium | reverse complement strand
GATTCTCGGTGGCACTGCCATCTGGCTGGCGTATGAGACCAAGGGGTTGTTGATTGGCGAAAGCGCCAACCACAAGGTGGTGGAAGAAATTCGTCGCATTGTTGGGGGATACCCACATGTTGAGCATGTTAACGAAGTGCTGACCATGCACATGGGGCCAAAGTATATTCTGGCAAACCTGAGTGTTGATTTTGCTGATGATGTGTCAGCCGTGGAGTTGGAACATGCTATCGCCGGTCTTGATTCCCTGATTAAACAGTCTTGTCCTGACGTCCAACGGGTTTTTATAGAAGCAGAGGCGAGGAGGGTGGGGGCAAGGCAGTAAGCTGTAGGGTTGTAGGGCTGCAAAGCAGAGGCTGATCACAAATCACTGGTTACTGATTATTTGCCTTCTTGTTCTGACCGCAGTTGCCTTTCTTGGAAAACATCAGTCCGCCGCCTCTTCAATGCGGGCCTTGCACTGGTCAATCCAGGTATAAATGTCTTTCAGTTCAAATGGTTTGCGGAAATAGTGAATGTCCAGGCTGTTTAACTCGTTCATATAGTGAATTGTCAGGTAACCGCTCATGATGGCAACATTTCCTTTGATTAAAGGTACGCAACCGGCTTTTTTCAGACTTCTGAAAAAGTCGATGCCCTCTATGTTGGGCATGACGATATCCGCAATCAGTATGTCGGCACAGGGAGAATTTGCCTCACAGGGGCAGGTTTCCTTGTTAAAGAACGGAAACTCTGTCGGGTCAGCAAAGGTTGTTACCTCATGTCCCTTGCCGGTAAGGGCTGTCTGTAACAGATCACGGATATCAGGATCGTCATCAAAAACCAGGATACGCAGTTTCATTTAAGCCTCAATGGATTATAATATTTGTCAAGTTTACCCATCATTCTACCACAAGAATTTCAATTGCAAAATACTGTGCAGTGAATCTCTGGAATTTTTCTCAATTATCCCGGTATTTGCTTCCTTGCGGCTTCATGCTATAAATTCCCGATGGGTTGGCAGCCCGTTCATTGAGCTTGCTCATTGATGGATCGACAGGCTGCTGGCAAAGAGATTTAGCTAGTTTATATACCCAATCATTTCAGGAGCGAGACCATGAAGGCTAGTATTGAATATTGCACCAGATGAGGTTATGAAGCCAATGCTGTCAGTCTGGCGGCCCTATTTGAAAATCATTGTAATGCTGAAGTAGAGTTAATCAAATCCAGTGGTGGAGTTTTCGAGGTGATGGTTGATGGTGAGCTGGTCTACTCGAAAAAAGAGACCGGAACCTTCCCTGATGAAATGCAGCTGTTGGAGCAAATTAGCGGTTCATAAATAGAAAGGCCTGATCATGTCTGAAAGAACGGTTTTTATTACTGGTGCATCATCCGGCTTCGGAGAAGCCTGTGCCCGTGCTTTTGCGGCCGAAGGTAACCGCCTGGTTCTGACGGCGCGGCGTGAAGAGAAGCTCATAAAGTTGCGTGACGAGTTGGTGAATGCTGCTGGCGTTCACATCGTGCAACTTGACGTGCGCGATCGTACCGCAGTTGAGGAGACTGTTGCCTCGTTGCCGAAAGATTTCCGCAACATTGATGTGCTGGTCAATAATGCCGGACTGGCCCTTGGTCTTGAGCCGTCACACCAGGTCGCTATCGAAGACTGGGAGGTGATGGTTGATACTAATATCAAGGGGCTGATGTACTGTACCCGAACCATTCTCCCCGGCATGGTGGATCGCAAATGCGGTCATATCGTCAATATCAGTTCCACAGCGGCTTCGTGGCCTTATCCGGGTGGTAATGCTTATGGTGGCACCAAAGCCTTCGTTTCGCAGTTTTCCCGCAACCTGCGCGCCGATCTTCTCGGCACCCGGGTCAGAGTAACCTGTATCGAACCCGGCATGGCTGAAACTGAATTTTCCAACGTGCGCTTCAAAGGAAACGACGACAAGGCGGGCCAGGTTTACACTGGCACCCAGCCGTTGACGGCTGTCGATATTGCTGAAACGGTGACTTGGGTGGTAAATCGACCGGCCCATGTGAATATCAATAGTCTGGAATTGATGTGTGTCGATCAGACCTGGGGGCCTTTTGCTATTCATCGGGGGGAGTAGGGCAAAGATGTGGCGGGTGGCGGGTGACGAGAAAAATCTAAAGCATACCACCCAGCCAATAGAGCAGCATTCCTATCAGGACTGTTCCGCCTAGGCTGCGGGTTTTCAGGGCAAAAGCCAGCGTTGGAACAGCCACCAGCAGCTCCAACTTGCCGAAGGCAAAGCTACGTGTTGCGGCATCAGTAAAGAGCGATGGCGCGAGCAGGGCACTGAGAATTGCCACTGGAATCAGGCTGAGCCAGTCGATCAACCACTGCGGCATTTTCTTGTGGGCCAGGTATAGCAGCGGCAGGGCGCGGGGCAGGTAGGTGACCAGGCCCATACCGCCGAAAAGAAACAGATAATCGTTGAAAGTCATCTGCCCCTCCGATAACGCCGCTTCAAAAGGTAGCCGATGGTCGCCGCACTCATAGACGCGCCGACGATGTAGGAATCTCCCGGGATCAGCAGGTACCAGGCAACGGAAAGTGCTGCAGCAAGCAGTCCGGTGATAACGTAGATTCGTCCTTGCAGTTGAAACACCAGCAGACAAATGAACATCCCGGTCAGGGCATAATCGATCCCCAGGGCTCCCTGAGGCACAAATTGACCTACTAGAGCACCACAAATCGTTGCCATAATCCAGACGGAATTGGCCAGATGGTTAACAGTCAAAGCCCGCCAGCGATCCCAACCCCCTTTACGAAAGCGGGTCAGGTTGACAGCGAAACTCTCATCAGTCACACCGTAGGAATAGAGTGCCAGGAAGCCGCGGTTCACTCCCTGCAGGTAGACTGCCAGTGCTGAGCTCATCAGCCCATGTCGCAAGTTGACAACGAGGGTTGTTAAGATGATTGCTGGAGTTGAGGAGCCTGCAGTGATCATGGCGACACAGATAAACTGGGCGCTTCCGGCGAAGACCATGACTGACATCATGGCTACGGCCCACCAGGGCAGGCCGGCTTTCTGGGCCAGTACGCCGAGGGCCAAGCCTATGGGGAAGTAGCCTAGACAGATTGGCCAGGCGGCGGAGGCTCCCTGGCGTAAGGTTTGTTTGGTGCTGTTATTCATTGAGACTTTTACAGAACCTGCCTCAAGAAAGCCTTAGTCCGCTCTTCTTGAGGAGCAGTAAAGAAATGTTCAGGAGTACCTTCTTCAACCAGTTTCCCTTGATCCATAAAAAGAACCCGATCAGCCACTTCCCTGGCAAATCCCATTTCGTGAGTAACAACCACCATGGTCATCCCCTCTCGGGCCAACTGCTTCATAACTTCAAGCACTTCACCAACCATCTCTGGATCAAGCGCGCTGGTTGGTTCATCGAAAAGCATGATCTTCGGATCCATGGCCAGAGCCCTGGCAATAGCGACACGCTGCTGCTGACCGCCAGAAAGACGAATCGGATATTCTTTTTCCTTCTCAGCAATACCAACCTTCTGCAGTAGCATGCGGGCTTTTTCTTCGGCCTCACAGGTTTTTCGTTTACGAACTACTTGCTGGGCAAGGACAATGTTTTGCAGAACCGTTTTGTGCGGGAAAAGGTTGAACTGCTGGAAGACCATGCCTACTTCACGACGTACCAGGTTAAGGTCGGTCTTCTTAGCTGTCAGATCGACACCATCGATTGTGATCTGCCCTGAGGTCAAGGTCTCCAGGCCGTTAAGGCAGCGAAGATAAGTTGACTTTCCTGACCCTGACGGGCCGATGATAACCACAACTTCACTTGGTTTGATATGAGCGGAAATGCCATCGACGGCATGCACCGTCTGACCACGGCCGACAAATGTCTTTTTCAGGTCAACTGTCTTAATCACTGACTGCAAGCCTCCGTTCCACCCAGGCGGCTACCTGGGACAACACTGACGTCAGCAAAAGATAGAGGAAAGCGACGACAAACCAGATCTCGAAAGTGGCGAAAGTTGAGGTGATAACCTCGCGGCCGCTTTTGGTCAGATCGGTAATGGCGATAACCGAGACCAGTGATGAATCCTTGATCAAGCTGATAAACTGGCCTGCCAGTGGTGGCAGAGTCCGCTTGAAGGCCTGGGGCAGGATAATGTGGATCATCGCCTGTGGGACGTTCATGCCCAGAGAGCGGGCCGCCTCCATCTGTCCCTTGGGGATCGACTGGATACCGGCCCGGATAATTTCTGCAACATAGGCTCCGGCAAAAATTGCCAGGGCGCTGATGCCGGCCATAATACGGCTGATATCGAGGACAGTGCCGAGGAAGAAGTAAAAGATAAAAAGCTGCACCAGTAATGGTGTCCCGCGAATCAATTCGATATAGAAAACCGAGAGACTACGCAGGGTCGGATTTTTGGAAACCCGGCACAGGCCGGTGATCAGGCCGATAATCATACCAACAATGCTAGCTGCCGCTGAAATCCAGAGGGTCGTCCACAAGCCAACCATCAGTGGCCCGGCGCGCCACTCTGAGGCCGAGCCAAGTGAATCGCCTTCAAACAGGTCGTCATTTTCACTGACTTGCAGGGATTCGCTGTCGACTTCGAACAGTTCTACTTCGCCATCTTCATCCACTACTTTGATCTGTGTCTTGTCGCCAATCTTTGACAAGGATGCGACGCGACCATCGAAAGGGGCCGGAATCAGGCCTTCGTCATGATAAAGAAAGTATTGCGGAACGCGGTTCCAGCGCCAGGTATAATCGATCTTTTCAGTTGCAACCCAGAGCCCGGCACACAACATAAAAAGAATGAAGGCTGTAAGGAAGTGCCAGGGCCAGATTTGTTTGTTTGTGATCAATGTATCTATCCCTGCATTATAGCAGACAGAAAGTCAGTTCAGACAGAAAGAGGGCGGGGCAGTCCAGAAACGGAGTCGCCCCGCCATTTTTAGAGTAAATTACTGAAGGTCTTTGAGCCAAGCGTCGCTGAGGAACCACTTCTTGTAAATCTTGTCGTAGGTTCCGTCATTTTTAGTCTGGATCAGGAAGTTGTTCAGCCAGTTGATGAAGTCTG
>JAUWTX010000239.1 GCA_030614505.1 Desulfuromonadales bacterium | reverse complement strand
TGGATCTCGATCAGGACAAACTCAATATCAACGGTGGTGCCATCGCCATCGGCCATCCCCTGGGTGCGACCGGTGTGCGTTTGGCCCTGACCTGTCTGAAAACCCTGCAACGTGATAACAAGCAATTGGGGATTGCTTCTGCCTGTATCGGCGGGGGCCAAGGGATTGCCATGGTCGTGGAGGCTTGCTGATGAATGTTGCGGAAAGGGAGGCCCGGAATCGGGTGGTCGTTATCACCGGAGCCGGACAGGGGATTGGTGCCGCTATAGCTCATCGCTTTGCCGATCAAGGGGCAAGATTAGCCCTGGTTGATGTCAATGAAGAGCATTTACGCCGGCTGGCCGGCAGCCTTGAAGGGTCTGGTTGTGAGGTTTTGCCGATCATCACTGATGTTTCTGACAAAGAGCAGGTTCAAAAGCTGGTTGCAGAGGTTATTGAAAAGTTTGGCGGCATTGATGTGCTGGTCAACAATGCCGGTATCATCCGTGACAATCTGATCAAAAATATCTCCGAGCAGGATTGGGACCAGGTTCTGAACGTCAATCTCAAAGGTGCCTTTCTCTGTTGTCAAGCGGTCTTTCCTACCCTGAAGGCCCAGCAGTCTGGCAAAATTGTTAATATTGTCTCGCGTGCCTGGCTCGGCAGCATCGGTCAGGCCAACTATACCGCCAGCAAAGGGGGACTGGTCAGTTTGACTCGTTCCCTGGCGCTCGAATTTGCCCGTTTCCAGATCAATGTCAATGCTGTGGCACCGGGATTGATCGATACGCCGATGACTCAGGGAATGCCGACCGAAGGTAGTGAGCGACTGATTCGCATGCAGCCGACCGGCAAGATGGGTAAGGTCGAGGATATTGCTGCTGCGGTGACCTTCCTGGCTTCGGATGATGCCGAATTTATCACTGGCCAGGTATTACATGTCGACGGCGGCAAAAGCTGCGGTCTGCTGTCACTTTAGGCCATGAGATGCAGGAGGAAAAGAGTTCAATGAACGCTTATCTGGTCGAAGCAAAACGGACTGCCATCGGCAGGGCTCATCCCGACAAGGGGCTGTTTCGTGAAGCGCGGGCGGACGAAATGCTCGCTGCCCTGATGCGCGGACTGCTTGAAGGGATATCCGCTGGTGAAGCACTCACTCCAGCCATAGACGATATCTACATCGGTTGCGTCGGACAGCATCTGGAGCAGGGCAAGAATATCGCCCGGCTCTCTTCTCTGTTGGCCGGTCTTCCTGATTCTGTGCCTGGTGTCACTATCAATCGTCTCTGTGCGTCCAGTCTGCAAGCTTTCAACTTTGCTGCATCCACTATCGCCACCGGCAACGCTGATCTGCTGCTGGCTGGCGGCGTCGAACACATGACTCATGTGCCGATGCAGGCGGCCACCGATTATCATCAAGGCCTGCTGGCCAGCTATGAATTCCCTTTTAACAACATGGGTTTGACCGCCGAAAAGGTTGCGCAGGTCTACGGGGTCAGTCGTGCAGAACAGGATGCTTTTGCTGTGGAGAGCCATCGCAAGGCGGTTGCTGCTCAGGAAGTCGGATATTTCAGTAAAGAGATTCTGCCAATTCCTGCTGGCGACTCTCTTGCCGATCAGGATCAGTCGCCGCGACCCGGTACCAACGCCACCAGCCTCGCTGAACTGAAAACAATCTTCATGGAAAACGGCACCGTAACTGCGGGAAACAGCTCGCCACTCAATGATGGTGCCAGCCTGACCCTGCTGGCCTCTGATGCCGCCTGCGAGAAGTTTGCATTGCAACGCCGGGCCCGGGTGGTCGATTTTGCCGTTGTCGGTCTCGACCCTTGCCAGATGGGCATGGGGCCGGTTCCGGCAATCCGCAAGCTGCTACAAAAAACCGGACTTTCGGTTGCCGATATTGATCTGTTCGAATTGAATGAGGCTTTCGCCAGCCAGGCGATCGCCTGTGCCAATGAATTGCAACTCTCGAGTGAGAAGGTCAACCCCTGGGGTGGTGCCATTGCCCTCGGTCACCCGTTGGGGAGTACCGGAACCCGTTTGATCACGACCCTGCTCAGCGGCCTGGAAAGCAGTGGAGGTAAATATGGAATCGCATCGCTGTGTATTGGCCACGGTCAGGGTATGGCAACTCTGATTGAAAGACTTTAAAAGAGTTTTCTGAAACTAATTCACAGGAGAAAAAACCATGTCAATTACTGCTTATCGCTGGATGATGAATGGAGTGAATGAGCCACTGACCCGCCAGGAGTTTACCGCTCAACCCGAGGCGGGCGAGGTGGTTGTCGAGGTTGCCGGATGTGGGGTTTGTCATACCGATCTGGGTTTCTTTTATGATGGCGTGCGGACCAACTCGGAACTGCCTCTTGCCCTTGGCCACGAAATCAGCGGCCGCGTGGTTGCTGTCGGTGAGGGTGCTGGCGATTGGCTGAATAAGGCGGTGATTATCCCGGCAGTAATGCCCTGCGGCGAATGTGATCTCTGTAAACGCGGCAAAGGCACAATCTGCCGTAGTCAGCAGATGCCGGGCAACGATATCCAGGGTGGTTTCGCCAGTCATATTGTGGTGCCGGCCCGTGACCTGTGCCCGGTCGACGAGAAACGATTGAGTGCCGCCGGACTGGAGCTAGCTGACGTCTCAGTTGTGGCTGACGCAGTGACCACCCCTTACCAGGCGGTCCATCAGGCAGCTGTAACCGAGGGCAGTCTGGCTATAGTCGTTGGTGTCGGCGGCGTTGGCGGCTATTGCGTGCAGATGGCTAAAGCTTTCGGCGCAACAGTGGTTGCCATTGATATTGACCAGGGCAAACTGGATGCCATTGCTGAACATGGCGCGGCCATTACTTTCAACGCTCGTGAGATTGGCGGACGCGACCTGAAAAAAGCGATCAGTGCTTTTGCTAAAGAAAATGGTCTGCCGAGCACCGAGTGGTTCATCTTCGAATGTTCCGGCAGTAAGCCGGGACAGGAATCAGCCTACGGTCTGATGGTCCACGGTGCCACCCTGAGCGTGGTCGGTTTCACTATGGATAAGGTGGATATCAGACTCTCAAACCTGATGGCCTTCCATGCTCGTGCGCTGGGTAACTGGGGCTGTCTGCCAGAGTACTACCCTGCAGCTCTCGATCTGGTACTGGATGGCAAGGTCAATCTTAAAGACTTCGTTGAGCAGAAACCACTGAGCGAAATCAACAGCGTTTTTGATGCCGTGCATCAACAAAAAATGCAGCGTCGCGCTATTCTGGTTCCTTAACGTATAATATTTTAATCGATTCGCAAGGAGATTACACCATGGCTACAACCGATCAAATTATTGCCGCAACTT
This sequence comes from Desulfuromonadales bacterium, assembly GCA_030614505.1. Classification (GTDB taxonomy): domain Bacteria; phylum Desulfobacterota; class Desulfuromonadia; order Desulfuromonadales; family BM103; genus M0040. The sequence goes on along the minus strand of JAUWTX010000239.1, from coordinate 618 downwards.
CACCAGCCACCCTGATCGATCACAACCTGATTGATCAGGAAATCGAGAGCCTCTGTGATGGCATGGTTCTATATGAAAAACGTCCGGCCAAGCGCCGCGATGGTTCCGTGATTGAGGGGCTCTACAACGCCTGGATTATCTTCAACAATCCCAAGCAGTTTAACTCCTACACCACCGACATGGTCAAAGCCACCATCCTCGCCTTCCGTCGTGCTTCGGTTGACCGCGAAGTCAACGCTGTCGTCTTTACCGCAGTTGGTGAAAAAGCCTTCTGTACCGGTGGCAACACCAAGGAATACGCGGAATATTATGCTGGCAATCCTCAGGAGTATCGCCAGTATATGCGCCTGTTCAATGACATGGTTTCGGCGATTCTCGATTGCGACAAACCGGTGGTCTGCCGGGTTAACGGCATGCGCATCGGAGGTGGTCAGGAAATTGGTATGGCCTGCGATTTCACCATTGCTCATGACCTCGCCAACTTTGGCCAGGCTGGTCCAAAGCACGGCTCGGCGGCGATCGGTGGTGCGACAGATTTCCTGCCGGTGATGATCGGCTGTGAGCAGGCGATGGTCTCCGGAACTCTCTGCGAACCCTTCTCGGCCCATAAGGCTGCTC
>JAUWTX010000191.1 GCA_030614505.1 Desulfuromonadales bacterium | reverse complement strand
TCAGCCCTCGGCCCCTGCAGGGCAATCTGGGCGAATTCATCGCTGCGATTATTCAAGGTGACCTCCGTGAGCGCCGATTCAGACAGGACTTGCTGCATCCAGGCAAAGTCCTTGTCAGTGTTGGAGGCGTTGACACAGAAGAGAAAACGGGTCTCACTGAAACGGTAGAGGGTCACATCATCAACGACACCACCTTCCGGGTAGCACATGGCCGAGTATTGAACCTGACCGTCAACCAGCTTGGAAGCATCGTTGATAGTCAAGTACTGGATGAAAGCCAGGGCGTTCGTACCACTGACCTCAACTTCACCCATGTGAGAGACATCGAAGAGACCGGCAGCCTGCCGCACAGCCAGATGCTCGTCGATAACACCTGAATACTGGACCGGCATATCCCAACCGCCGAAATCGACCATCCGCGCGCCATGCTCACGGTGGACCTGGTTCAAAGGGGTTTTTTTCACAAAGACCTCCTTAAAAGCAATTTTGAATTCTAAATTGAAGGCTTCTTAACGCAATTAAGAATTCAAAATTCAAAATTGATTCACGCAAGAATTGCGGGAATTTTATCCTCGTGTCCAAGCGTCATCAGGTGCACACCATGACAAAGTTCCCTTGCCCAAGCCACTGTTTCACGGGCGATTGCGATTCCTTCGGCCATCGGATCCGCGGCACGATCCAGACGGTAAACCAGAGGATCCGGGACCTGTACACCCGGAATATTCTCATTGAGGAATCTGGCCATTTTGGCACTACGAATCAACAGCACGCCCGCGAGAACCGGCACCTTCAAAGGTTTCATAGCCGTCATAAAGTGCTCCAGGGAATCCCGGTCAAAGATCGACTGAGTCTGGAAAAAGCGTGCGCCACTATCAACCTTTTTCGACACTTTCTGGAATATCAACTCAAAAGGCTCAGCCGCCGGGTTGACCGCTGCACCGGGGAAAAAACTCGGCACACCATTGAGAGGGTTACCCACCATATCGAACCCCGCCATCAAACCGGCTGTCATGTCGAGCAACTGCACCGAATCCAGATCAAAGACCGGCCTGGCATCAGGGTGGTCACCAAATTTACTGTGATCACCGGAAAGCAACAGCAGATTTTCGATGCCGAAGGCGGCCGCACCAAGTAGATCAGACTGCAAAGCCATGCGGTTACGATCACGACAAGTCAGTTGCAGAATTGTTTCCGTACCTGCCTGCTGCAACTGTGCCGCCAAGGCCAATGACGACAAGCGCATATTGGCGCCCTGGTTATCGGTGACATTAACAGCTGTAATCCCCGCAAACTTACCGACCTCTGCCAACGCCGGGGCCAGATTGGTCCCCTTGGGCGGCGCAATTTCAGCTGTCACCACAAATTGCCCACCAGCCAACTGTTCAGATAAACGCGACATGCCTAGCGACCACCGTTTTTCAAAATATACCGGCCTGGCTTGCGACGACGGCTCCAGTTTTTCGGTGGTACGCGGCGAGCAAAGACCCCTTGTCGGTTCTGGCTCTGCAAACGCTCATAGATCAGACGCCAGGCGCATTCAATATCCGGATCGATTTCACAGTGACCATCCTCCATGCCACCACAAGGCCCGTTGAGCAAGCCCTTGGCACAGGTGGTCACCGGACAGATCCCGGCTGTTTCATTGAGGATACAGTCGCCGCAGAGCGAGCACATCTCCTCATAGTGGCCAAAGCGACGCACATTACCGAGAAACGTGGAGTTCAATCCGCCAACGACACGTTTCTCAATATTGGATGAAATCGACTGGATTCCCGAACCACAGGCAAGCACCACCAGTGCATCGGCATCCTGCACTGCGTTCTTGTGATGGCGCAGGTCACGGGCCGCCCGCATTATATGACAGGCTTCATCGATCACCACACTGCCGGTGACATCCTTGTCCTGCTCTGCCAACCATTCCTGCAGTTTGAAGACTTCTTCCTCACCACCTGACTTGCAGGCCGTAGCACAAGCTGCGCAACCGACCAGGAAAAGCTTGTCGAATTCGGCCAGAGCCTGTTGGAGTTCTTCAAGAGGTTTCAGTTCGCTGATAATCATCTTTGACCCGGGGGCTGGGGGCTAGGGACTGAGGACTGGTGAAGAGCCCAGACCCTGAATTTAAAACAAAACGGCCCGGAACGAACAAGTCGTTACGGACCGCAAAATTGTCTTACTGGCTAGCGCGGCGCTTGGCACCTTCCACGGTATTGTAAAGCAGCATGGTGATGGTCATGGGGCCGACGCCGCCAGGGACCGGGGTGATGGCACTGGCACGTGCTTTGGCCGCTTCGAATTCGACATCACCGACCAGCTTCTTTTCGCCGACCCGGTTGACTCCGACATCGATCACCACCGCACCCTCCTTAATCCATTCACCCTTGATCATCTCGGGACGACCAACAGCAGCGATCAAGACATCGGCTTGTGCGACTTTAGCCGGCAGATCCCGGGTACGGGAGTGGCAAAGCGTAACTGTGGCATGCTGCGCAAGACACATCAGCGCCACCGGCTTGCCAACAATATTGGAGCGGCCAACCACAACCACCTCCTTGCCGGTGAGATCGACGCCGGTATATTCCAGCATCTTCATGATACCGTAGGGCGTACACGGCTGGTAAAGAGGGTTGCCGGTCATCAGACGACCAACGTTGTAGGGATGAAAACCATCAGCGTCCTTGGTAGGAGAGATGGCTTCCAGGATCTTGCTCTCATCAATATGATCAGGCAACGGCAGTTGCACCAGGATACCGTCGATGCGCTGATCGTTGTTCAGTTCATCTATCAAAGCGAGCAACTGTGCCTCGGTCGCCTCGGCAGACAACTTGTGCTCATCAGAAAAGATACCGGCCTTCTCGCAAGCCTTCTCTTTCATCGTCACATAAATCCGGCTGGCCGGGTCATCACCTACCAGTACAACCGCCAGACCGGGGGTGACCCCCTGCTCTTTCAATGCCACCACATCGGCAGCAATCTCTTCACGAATATCAGCGGCAATCGCCTTGCCATCAATGATTTTATCCACGTAAAAAACCTCCCTAGCAGCCCGTCGGACCATCAGGGCTGAAGCGAAAATTTGAATGTTTGAGACCAGATTTTGGCTCATTTAAGAGCAATAGCCGTAGCTATTGGTCGATAAGGAGCTGAAATATGGGCCAAACAGGCGAATTTGCAGCCAGCTCACTGATTGTCCGACGGGCTGCCAGAATGAAGTATGACTATACGCAACGAGGGGGGGATTGTAAAGATGTGAAGAGGGAAGATTTGGAGAAAACTAAGTTTGTAACAGGCTCTTGATTCTGGTCTTATTCGCACTTCTCGCCACGCGCCTCGCGCTTCGGATTTTAACCTTTTTCCAGCCGTTTCTGACTCTGCACTCTCTTTTACATCTTACCTAAACTCTTATCCTTGCGCCGTTTCTCCGCAAGTGTTTCATCCGCACGTTCTTGCTCTGCTTTCAGTTTGAGATAATTAGTCAACCGCCGCGGATCGAGTTCATTGCGCTCGGCGGCAACAGCCACAGCACAACCGGCTTCACCCTGGTGACGACAGTCGTTGAAACGACAGTTGCGGGCCACTGCCTCAATTTCTTCAAAGAGTGTGGCAACCCCGTCCTCACAGTCGCTCAGTTGCAGTTCACGCATCCCGGGACTATCGAGCAGCAGACCACCTCCAGGCAGCAGATGCAGAGAACGGGCAGTGGTCGTATGACGGCCTTTGGCATCTTTTTCACGAGTGACACCGACTTCCTGAACCATTGCGGAGCTTAAAGCGTTGACCAGAGTCGATTTACCAACCCCGCTTGACCCGACCAGAGCTACCGTTTTCCCGGTCGCGCACCAGGGGCGCAAGATATCGATAACACTAGCGTCCTTGGCATTGACCGACTCAACTGCCAAACCAGGCCGCAAAGCTCTGGCCTGGGCACAGAATTCCTCGACACTGTCGACCAGATCAGCCTTGGTCAGAATGATCACAGGTTCAACCCCGGCATCAAGCGCCATAGCCAGGTAACGTTCGAGGCGCGAAAGATTGAACTCTGTATTACAGGATGTCACTACAAAGAGGGTATCGACATTCGCCGCCATCAACTGCACTCGGGCATCACGCCCGGGAGCCATACGTTTGAACAGGCTGATGCGCTCCAGAAGACGCAGTGGCAGGCCATCGTCATCGAGTAGCACCCAGTCACCCACCGTTGGCAGTTCCTCCACAGCGTAGCGCAGCCAAGCATGAGGTAGTGCAAACTGCTGTCGCCCATTCTCACCCACGCCATCAACCAGATGACGGTTGAGAGCAAAGACCCGCACCGGTGTGGTCTCTTGCCATTCCTCAAGGCTTAACTGTTGTTGAAAAAAATGGCCCCAGCCGAGTTCTGGGAGGGATGGGTGTTTTTCTGGCATTCGATTTCCTTGAGAGTTGACGCTTGCGACAGAAGTTTGATTGTAACGGAGTCTGTGATAGTGGGCAAGTGAGCTGGGAAAGTTTACATAGTGGGGGACACTTCCGGAAGTGTCCCTCATTAATATATGTTTTTCGTTCCGAAACAAAATCAAGAGCTAAAATCAAGACCGACGGGGCTCGTCCCGTCAGACGCCATACTTTTTTCAACGCCAAAAAAGTATGCAAAAAGGCTGGCTCCTGCCCGTTGCTGCAACAGCCCCAGTACACAGTAACAACCACCACAACAGCTCAGCAGCAAAAACGAAAGCAGAACGTACCTTGGTCACTAAAAGTAGCTGGCCATCAACACACCGACCTCCTCGAACAAGAAGTGCCAAGCGCAGCGCAAAGCCTTCTTTGGTGACTTTCTTTGGCTTTGGAAAGAAAGTCACCCGGCTGTCGG
>JAUWTX010000222.1 GCA_030614505.1 Desulfuromonadales bacterium | reverse complement strand
CCAGCGCATCCGGGAGCCAGGTAAAGAGTGGCAACTGCGCTGACTTACCGGTTGCACCGAGGAAGAAGCAGAGGGTCGCAACTGTCGTCACACTAGTACCCAGAATCATGTCCCCAGACAACAGATGAGCATTCGCAGTGATTTCCGTAAAATTGATTGTCCAGACACCGTGATTGGTGCCCAGAGTCCAATAGATGGTGAAGAGCCCGAGCAGGAAACCGAAGTCACCAATACGGTTCATAACAAAAGCTTTCTTCGCCGCATCACCAGCACTCTGCTTTTCGAAGTAGTAGCCGATCAACAGATAGGAACAGAGACCAACACCCTCCCAGCCAACAAACATGACCAGAGCGTTGTTGCCAAGCACCAGCATCAGCATGGAGAAGACAAAGAGGTTCAGATAGCTGAAGTAACGGTAGTAACCCTCTTCACCGTGCATGTAACCAATGGAGTAGAGATGGATCAGAGAACCAACGCCACAGACCACCATAAGCATCAGAGCCGAAAGTGGATCAAGCAGGAAGCCCCAGTCTACTTGCAGGTTACCAACCGAAATCCACGACGCGACAATGTTCTCATGAGACTTGACGGAGTCGCCGAGAAGTTGGAAAAAATACTTGCAGGAGACCAGGAATGAAAGGAATACCGCACCAGTACCGATGGCACCAATGATCTTTTCATTCTTGATGAACCGCTTGCCAAGCAACCCGTTGATGATACAACCGAGCAACGGGAAGAAGGGTATGAGCCACAGTTTATCGTACATCTATCTCTCCTCCGAACAAAGTAAGCTTCTTATGGGAAGTGGGCGTCTTAAATCGCTCACAATTTCAGCAGGTTCATATCGTCAACGTCAATTGTTTCGCGATTTCGATAGAAAGTAATCATCAGTGCTAAACCGACAGCAGCCTCAGCTCCCGCCACAGCCATTATAAAGACGACAAACACCTGTCCATCCATGCTTTGCAGGTGACTCGACAGGGCAATAAAAGTCAGGTTGACTGAATTGAGCATCAGCTCAATGCACATGTAAATAACGATTGCGTTGCGCCGGGTTAATACCCCGTAAGTCCCCATCGCAAAGAGGATTGCAGCAACCGTCATGAAGTGGTAAACACTAATCATTTTATCTCTCCTGTCATCCGTTACGGATTAGACTTCTTTTTTAGCTAGCACCACTGCACCGACAATCGCGACCAGAAGAACGATTGAAGCAATTTCAAAGGGCAGCATGAATTGGGTGAGCAGGGTCGTGCCGATCAACTCAGTATGACCTACGCTTTCAACCACAAAAGCAGTGATATCGCCTTCAGCGCCTGTGACGCGACCTCGCTTGATAAAGAAGATCACGTTGCCCAGAACCAGTAGGCTGGCAAGGGCCGACCAGACACTCCCGTTTGTATAACGCTTGCGATCATCCGTTCCCAGATTAAGCAGCATGATGACGAACAGGATCAACACCATGATCGCTCCGGCATAAACCATGACCTGGATCGCTGCCATAAAGGGAGCATTCAGCATGACATAAAAGATCGCCAGACAGAAAAAGGTGTTAACCAGGCCAATAGCGCTGTTGATAGGGCTTTTGCAAAAGACCACCAGTCACCCTGAGGCCACCACAACCAACGCAACCAGGTAGAAAAAGATTATCTCCATGAGTTCTATACTCCCCTTGGCTTACTTCAGCAGCCGCTGCTTGGTTAACTGAAAATCGTCACGATTGTAATCGGCCAGTTCGTAAGCACCCGTCATTTCAATCGCCTCAACCGGACAAGCTTCCACACAATAACCACAGAAGATGCAGCGCAGCAGATCGATCGTGTAAACTTTCGGGTATTTCTCACCTTTCTCGTTTTCCGCCGATTCAACGGTTATACACTTGGCCGGACATACAGTCGGGCAGAGATAACAAGCAACACACTTTTCGCGGTCCTGAGAGGGAACCAGGCGATGCAACCCACGGAACCGGTCGGACATCTGGAGTTTAACTTTCGGATACTGCACGGTCGTTGAATGACCAGGCAACAAGTGTTTGAAGGTAATACTCAAACCTTTGGCAAATGCTAGGAACATGATCTTGACCTCTTTAAAGACTCAAAGGTAACGGTTTATTGCAGAATCACGACCACGAGGCCGGTGATCAACACATTCAGTAGAGCTAACGGCAACATAACTTTCCAACCCAGGAACATCAGCTGGTCGTAGCGAACACGGGGGAAAGTCGCACGCAGCCATATGATGAAGAACATCAGTGCAAAAACTTTCGCCAACAGCCAGACAAAACCGGGAATCATGGTAAAGATGGCAATGTTGAGCGGCGCGCTCCAACCACCAAGGAAGAGGGTCACGGTGATGGCTGATATGACAGTCATGTTCGCATATTCAGCCATGAAGAAGAGTGCATACTTCATGGAAGAATATTCGGTGCAGAAACCGGAAACCAGCTCGCTTTCCGCTTCAGGCATATCAAAAGGAGTCCGGTTGATCTCGGCCAGGCCGGTTATAAAGAAGAGACCGAAAGCCAAGGGTTGAGAAAATACATACCAGTTAGGCACGAACGAACAGACTCCCCAGAGGTCCTGCTGCTGCAGAAAAACGATTTCACGCAGGCTAAGTGTTTCAGAGAGCATGAAAATAGCAATAATTGACAAGCCGGCAGCCAGTTCATATGAAATCATCTGGGCTGTTGCGCGTATGCCGCCAAGCAGGGAGTACTTGCTGTTGGAAGACCATCCTGCCAGAACGATGCCGTAAACACCGAGGCCGGCGAAGGCGAAGATATAGAGGACACCGATATTCAAGTCGGTAACCTGCTGAGGAATCAGGAAATTACCAAAATGGAGATCAGGTCCAAACGGAATGACAGCAACCGTAATCAGGGCCGGAATCAGAATCATCAACGGTGCCAGCACAAAAGACAATTTACTGGCCTGGGCCGGAATGAGGTCTTCCTTGAAAAACAGCTTCATACCGTCGGCAATCGGCTGCAGAAGGCCGTGAAAACCAGTGCGCATCGGTCCAAGACGGGTCTGCATATGGCCAATGATCTTGCGCTCCCACCAGGTTGCATAGGCGACAATAAATATAGTCACGCCGAAGACAGCCAGGATTTTCACCAGCATTACCCCGATAAATACTCCAGGACTGTTAGAGAGGCTCAGCATTTCAGGCATCATGGTCTTCCTCTTCCTCGTATCAAATTGATCTTACAGTTGCTAATTCTATTCTCACCGGACTCGGCACCATCCACCTGACCGGGTTTGCCTCAAATAGTCTTACTTACTAACTTTGACTGCAATAACCGCTTCACCCTTATAAAGGCGATTGACCTGAGCCTCGGCAAAGTGATAGGGCGCGAAAAGGACCCCCTTCGGCAGGCGGTTATCCACTTTGGCTTTCAGTTTCAGTTCAACGCCGTTGCCGGTAACCTTGACCAGGTCACCATCAACAACCTCAAGAGTCTTGGCGTCTTCTCGGCTGAATTCTACATAGGCTTCGGCAAGCACGGCCATCGGGCCCTTTGCTTTGGTCGAGACTGTACCACTGTGATACAGAGCACTACCTGTCACCAGCTGGAAATCACCTTCGGCAGCTGTGCCACCACCCACAGCAACCAGCTTGCGGGTTTCAGGCTGAAGGGTTTCACCACCCCAAACCACACCCTGCGGACCAATCTCATTGAAGTTAAACTCTGCATAAGCAGGAGTTTCTTTACCAATTTCAGCAAATATAGCTGCAGGTCCGGTAAACGAGAGGCTGTTTCCTAGCTTACCGGCTAGTGAGGCAAAGATTGCACCGTCCGCCTTTGCTTCACCTGGGCTGGGGATTCCAGGACGAACCCTTTGGATGCGACGTTCAGCGTTTGTGAATGTGCCATCCTTTTCTGCGAAAGAGACCGCAGGCAGAACCACATCAGCCTGTTGGGCCGTAGGAGACAGGAACAGATCTTGAACCACCAGGAAAGAAACGCCTTCCAGGGCCTTGGCAATCTTGTCACGGTCCGGATAGCTGCTTAACGGATCTTCAGCAACAACATAGAGTGCATCCAACTTACCTTCAGCAGCAGAGGCCAACATTGCCTGAGCGCCTTGGCCGTCGCCTTGCGGCAGAATACCGAGATCAATGGCACCCTGACTGTTTGCTTTCTCACCACAGAGATACAAGCCACTGCCCTCACGGCCAGGGATTCCGGCCAGCAATGCCAGGTTGGCAGCCGCTGTAGCCAGCTCTTTGTTG
>JAUWTX010000066.1 GCA_030614505.1 Desulfuromonadales bacterium | reverse complement strand
GTGGCGAGTGGCGAGTGGCGAGTGGCGAGTGGCGAGTGGCGAGTGGCGAGTGGCGAGTGGCGAGTGGCGAGTGGCGAGTGGCGAGTGGCGAGTGGCGAGGAAGCTAATAAAAATGAAAAGGTGTCAATCTTTTTCGCGCTACGCGCCACGCACTTCCCGATTCAGAACATGAATCGACGCATACCCACATTCATCAATATCCCGATCCCGGTCATGGTGGTCACCATGCTGGTCCCACCATATGAGAAGAGCGGCAGGGGGACACCAACCACCGGCAAAAGACCGATCACCATTCCCAGGTTGACCACGATGTGCCAGAAGAGCATGGCCGAAACGCCGATAGCGAGGTACATACCGAAACGGTCGTTGGAGCGCAGAGCGATGTGCAGCCCCCAAAGGATGATTAAACAGTAGAGGGCCAGAAGCAGAAGGCAGCCGGCCAGGCCCCATTCTTCAGCGAAAACAGAGAAAGCAAAATCAGTGTGCCGTTCCGGAAGAAAAGAAAGCTGCGACTGGGTCCCCTTCATGAAACCCAGGCCACTGAACCCGCCACTCCCCACGGCAATCTTTGACTGGATAATATGGTACCCGGCGCCCAGTGGGTCCCGCTCCGGGTTAAGAAATGTCAGGATTCTTTGTTTCTGGTAGTTGTGCAAAAGGAACCATCCGCCAAAGGCAGCAGCGAGCCCAGATATGCCCAGGGTTATGATTGCGGAACGTTGTATCCCGGCAAACAGGGCCATGGTGCCACCAATGCACAATACCAGCAGGGCAGTCCCCAGGTCCGGCTGTTTCATGATTAACAGAGCCGGTATGCCAAGGATCAGGCCGGGGATGATCAACTCCCACAAAGAGAACCCACGCAGATGTTCCTTGTCACTGAGATATCGTGCCAGAGCGACAATAATCACGATCTTCATGATTTCACTCGGCTGCACATTGATACCTGCAAAACTGATCCAGCGAGTCGCTCCCATGCTGGTCCGGCCGATAGCAAAAATCAGTACCAGAAGCAACAGGTTGCCACCGTACAAGGGAAAGCTCAAGTATTCCAGGTGGCGGTAATCGAAGATACAGACCAGGGCAACAACCAGCAGACCGAGTCCCAGCCAGTAGAATTGTTTGAGGTAAACCGGCTGCACTGCCGTCATCCAGGATGAAGTGGCACTGTACATATTGGCAATGCCAATAACCGAAATCAACAAAATCAGCAACAAGTAAGTCCAGTTGAAATGTGTGATCAAGCGTCTATCAAACATCAGTCAGTCTCCGGGGACGACTTGCTGCGTCGTCTCCTTGTCTTCTGTTTTGTCTGCAAAATAAGCGGCATACATTGCTTTGGCAATCGGGGCGGCAGCACTTGAACCGTGGCCACCATGCTCAACAACCACCGCGACAGCTATCTGCGGGTTCTCAACCGGGGCATAGGAGACGAAGAGCGCATGGTCCCTGTATTGATAGGGGATCACATCGTCCTTTGTCTCTTTCTCTTCCTCTTCGTCAGATTTACGTTTGATAACCTGGGCCGTACCCGTCTTGCCGGCAAACCTTACTTCTTTCAAACGACTACGCCAGGCGGTACCACCAACATCGTTGACAACTGATTCCATAGCCTTTCGCACCGCCTGCAATGAGTCCTCAGACCAGGCAGTTTCCATGAGTTTTTCCGGTTTGAGTATCCAATCCGTTTCGCCCTCAAGATCAACAACTTTCTGCACGATCTGCGGCTTCCAGACCGTGCCGCCGTTGGCCAATGCAGCGGTCATCGTCGCCAGTTGCAACGGAGTTGTCAAAACAAATCCCTGGCCGATCGAGGAAATCACCGTTTCGCCATTGTACCAACTGGTACCGAAACGTTTCTTTTTCCAGGCTCGGTTCGGAATTAATCCCGAGCGCTCCCCCCCGAACGGAAAACCTGTTTGTTTGCCGAGACCCAATCGCTGTGCGACACTGGCTATCCGATCGATGCCGGTTTCGAGGCCGACAGTATAAAACCAGACATCACAGCTTTCCTTGATCGCTTTATGAAGATCGACGGAGCCATGACCTCTTTTTTTCCAGCAGCGATACTCATAGCTGCCAAGCTTCATGCTGCCATTACACTGGACTCTGGTTGCAGGCGTCGCAGTTCCGGCCTCCAGGGCCGCCAGAGCCACGACCATTTTGAACGTTGATCCGGGTGGATACTGTCCACGCAAGGCCTTGTTGGTCATCGGGTGCTGCGGATTATCGATCAGTTTGCGCCATTCTTCACCACTGACTCCGCGCGCAAACCAGGCCGGGTCAAACGTGGGCCGGCTGACCAGGGCAAGGATCTCTCCATTTCTGACATCAAGAGCGACAACAGCACCGGCCTTGTCAGCAAGGGCGCTTTCGGCAACCTGCTGGAGGGTAGCATCGATGGTCAAATAAAGACGCTGCCCAGGGAGCGGGTTCCGAACGGTCACCTGACGCAGTTCACGCCCCTTAACATTGACCTCTATGCGTTTCTGTCCGGCAGCACCGCGCAAACTGTCCTCAAACATACGTTCCAGCGCTGTCTTGCCAACCATCTCACCTGAACGATAACTGGCAAATGCTGGTCGATTCAGCTCTTGTTCGGTAACTTCACCGAGATAACCGAACAGATGGGCGGCCATGTTGCCATAGGGATAGTCACGGAGCGGCTTTACTTCGACAAGAACCCCAGGCAAGTCGACAGAATTCTCCTGAACCTTTTCCATCGCTTGACGACCAACATCTTCGAGAAGAGGAATTGGCCGGTAGCGCGGCAAGCCCTGTCCTGCACGCCAGCGTTCCTCGAGGTATTCCTTGTCAACATCCAAGAGTTCACTCAGCGCAGCAAAAAGAGGGCCACGGTCACCAACTTCCTGGCGCAGGGCCGAAACAGCGAACGCCGGTCGGTTGTCAACCAACAAAGTCCCATGACGATCAAAGATAGCTCCTCGCGGTGCATGGATGGCAACATGACGGATTCGGTTGCGTTCAGAAAGGTTGCGGTAATGATCAACACCGAGAACCTGCAGGAACCACAGGCGCAGGGCAAAAATGCAGAAGATGCCGACGACGATCAATGAAGAGATGATAAAGCGGCGGCGCAGGCCGGGAGTTTCCTCCAGAGACGGGTTAAGGCTCATAACGTCTATCAAGTTTACGCAGACCGGGCAGATCTCTGCGCGGCATAAAGGTCCGCTGGAGCCAGACGACCAAACGCAACAGAACAAATGCAGCCGTCAAATTCAACAGTACCTGAACGGGCAACTGCCATACTATTTGCGGCCAGATCCGTGCCGTCTGGCTGAAAAAATCCAGAGCAAATGCCACCAGAACAGACTGCAGAACCGTACCGGCAACAACCAGCAGGAGAAGCAATGACGAGCTTTCGGTGTTAATCCGAGCTACAATGCCACGCACTACCATGAAAATACCGATCAGGACAAACCCGTTGAGACCGGGGAAAACACCGGCGACACCATCGCAGCACCAACCGATCAGGTAAACCAGCAAACCGCCACGCAAAGGTTTTTCATGCAGGCCAAGATAGATGACCAGGATCAGGAGCAGGTCCGGCTTGTAGTATCCCTGCAGCAGCACCGGCAAGAACACCGTCTGCAGAACAACAGCAATGCCTGCCAGGGCCAGATAGAGAACAGTGCGGTTCATTGAGGGCCCCGCAACATGACCAGAACTTCTTCCAGATGAGAGAAATCAACCGTCGGGGCGACCTCAATCACCTGAAAAAGACCGAATTCCTGCCGATCGACACTCTTTACATTACCAACCACCAGCCCCTTTGGGAATATGCCTCCCATACCGCTGGTCACCACTCGGTCACCGACCGTCACCTCTTCCTGGCGCAGGACAAAATCGAAGACCAAATATTCCCCCTTGCCACGACAAACGCCACGAGCACGATTGTCCTGAAGCAGGCTCGCGACCGCCGAGGAAGCATCAGTAAGCAGCAGAACCCTGGCAAAACGAGGGCGGCTACGTACGACACGGCCAACCACTCCCTCTGCGGCCACCACCGACATCCCTTCTACGACGCCCTGCACACTGCCCTTGTCAATTGTGACGGTACGGAACCAACTGGACGCATCCTCGGCAATCACACGGGCAGGCAGCGTGTCAATCTCCTGCGTTTCCTTAAAATCAAGCAACAGGCGTAGTCGCTCATTTTCCAGGCGCACTTCATCACTCTGAGTCAACACAGCCCGCAAGGTACGGTTCTCTTCGGTCAGCTGCCGGTTGTCTTCTGCAGTATCCACCAAGTAGAGATAGTGGCCCCAGATATCAGCAGCACCGACAATCACCCTGTCAAAACCAGCCTGGGTCGGACCGGTCACACGCAGTAGCAGACTCTCCAGGAAGTTCGTTTCATCCTGCTGGCGCAGGTTGACCGAATACCAGAGCAGAGCGACCAGAAGAAGTACGCTACCCAGCATCATGGGCCTATTTTTACGCCACCATTCCCACATGCATCAGTTCCATTACTGCCATTAAAAAAGAGGGCACAAGGCCCTCTTCAAATTACTGCGAAATCTTAGCGGCTGCAAACCTTTTTGCTGCTATAAGAAATGGAGTCAACAGCATTTCCCGGGGCCAGTCAGGAGGTCACAGTCACCTGCTTGAGAAGATCAAGTTCGTCCAGGACCGTGCCGGAACCAATCACCACGCAAGAGAGTGGATCTTCAGCAATAACCACCGGCAGACCGGTTTCTTCACGTAACAACTGATCGAGGTTGCGCAGAAGAGCACCACCACCGGCGAGAACAATCCCCTTGTCGACAATATCAGCAGCCAACTCCGGTGGTGTCCGTTCAAGAGCAATACGCACTGCTTCGACTATAGCATTAATCGGTTCCGAAAGGGCTGCCCGGATTTCCTCGGCATTAATTTCCAGGGTTTTTGGAATACCACTGACCAGGTCGCGACCCTTGACCTCCATGGAAGCCCAATTGCCTTCTGACGGTGAAGACGCAGAGTCAGGGTAAGCACTGCCAATCCTGATTTTAATATCTTCAGAGGTCCGTTCGCCAATCAACAGGTTGTATTGACGCTTGAGGTACTGTGCCAGGGCTTCGTCCATCTTGTCGCCACCGACACGAACGCTTTTTGCGAAGACAATCCCGGCCAGCGAGATAACTGCCACCTCGGTGGTACCACCACCTATATCAACAATCATATTACCGGAAGCTTCGGTAATCGGCAGACCGGCACCAATTGCAGCAGCCATCGGCTCCTCGATAAGGTAAACCTCACGTGCCCCGGCCGACTCGGCGGATTCTTTAACCGCACGCTTTTCCACCTGGGTGATGCCGGACGGAACGCAAATAACGATTCGGGGGCGGACCAGGGACTTGCGATTGTGGATTTTACGGATGAAGTAGCGCAGCATTTCCTCGGTGATATCAAAATCAGCGATGACACCGTCTTTCATTGGGCGGATGGCGACAATGCTGCCTGGGGTACGACCGAGCATGTTCTTGGCATCAGTGCCAACGGCCAGAACTTTCTTCTGCCCAACAGCGTCACTCTGCACCGCCACGACCGACGGTTCGCTGACGACAATGCCTTTGCCTTTGAGATAAACCAAGGTGTTTGCAGTCCCCAGGTCAATAGCCAGATCACTGGAGAACATACCTAATATTGCATCGAACAAGTTGACCATAACGAGTGGCAACTCCTTTCATATTGAGAATACCCCGTCCAAAGTCGGGAAAATGTTGTTAACACTAGCAAAAGCCCCCCATATTTTCAAGAAGTAAAAGGGGTATTAAAAGGAAAAACTGTTGCATTTCCACAGGTGATTGTCTAACATTCGTCCCTGTTTAAAAAATACCCAGAAACCCCTTGAGGAGAATCCAGAACTCATGCTCGCATTTGTCCGCAATAAACAGAAATCAGTCATCATTAAACTGGCTTTTGCCATCATCAGTCTCAGCTTTGTTATCGGCTACGCGATGCTTTCCTCCCCAGGTGGCCCAAGTGGCGACGATCCGACCGCTGAAGCTGCGGTAATCAACGGCAGGGTAATCGCCTACAGTGATTTCCAGAACACCTACAGCAACCTCTATCAACTCTACCAGAACATCTACCAGGACCAGTTCACCCCGGCCCTTGAGAGACAACTGAAACTGGCAGAAAAATCAATCAACAGCATGATCGATCAGGCCTTGTTGCAAGAAGAGGCAGAGCGTCTCCTGGTTGATGTCAGCGGCAAGGAGCTGGTCGAGTCGATTGCCAAGATTCAGGCTTTCCAGGAAAACGGCGTATTCAACAAAGACCGCTACCTCCAGGTTCTTGCCTACCAGCGCATGAACAGTGATGAATTTGAGGCTATGCAGCGTAACGAATTGATCATCAACAAGGTACGTGAGCACCTCCAGACCGGTGTCACCGTTACTGACATCGACGTCGAAGAAGAGTTTCGCAATAACAACGACAAGATTAATCTCAACTTCGTCAGCCTGACACCGGCGGCCTTTGAGAAAAAAGTCAAAATCTCGGACGAAGCCCTGGAAGCTTATTTCACAGAACAGCAGGAAATATTTCGTGTCATGGAAATGGTTTCTTTGCGCTATCTGCAATTCGAACCGCAGCGTTACCTTACAGATGTGACTTTCGAAGAAAGCGAATTGGAAAAATTCTATCGTCGCCACCTCGACCAGTTTGAAATTCTCGAAATGGCCAAGGCCTCACATATCCTGATCAAAGTTGATGAAGGCGCAGACGAACAGACCCGCGAGAAGAAACGTGCTTTTGCTGAAAAACTTCTGGAAGAGGCCAAGACTGGAAAAGATTTCGCCGAACTGGCCAGAATCAACTCCGACGACAAAGCCAGCGCAGTCAAAGGAGGCAACCTCGGCTACTTCTCCCGCGGCTCGATGGTCAAGCCCTTTGAAGAAGCGGTCTTCAACATGAAGCCCGGCGATATAAGTGCCCTGGTAGAAACCACCTTCGGCTACCACATCATCAAAATGGAGGAATACACAGAGCCCGGCATCCGCTCCATGGAAGACGCCATGGATGAAATCAAGGATGGGCTGCGTGCCGAGAAGGCGAAGCAACTTGCTTTCGAAAAGGCGATGGATGCCTATAACATCAACCGCAAGACCGGCGATCTGGATGCAGCCGCGGCGGCTAACGAACTCGGTCTGAAGGAGACGGGACCTTTTGCCCTCGACGGCTATGTCGATGGCATCGGCCGTAACAAAGAGATCATCACTGTTGCCCATATGCTGGAAGAGAACAAGTTGGCAAAACCAGTCGTCACTGATGACGGCGTCATCCTCTTCGGTTTGAAGGAAAGGGTTGCCAGCCATATCCCGGATTTCGCCGACGTCAAGGACATGGTCACCGTGTCATATCGGGCCAAGGAATCGACCAAACTGGCCCGGGCCGCGGCCGAAAAGCTGGTTGCTGATCTGCAAGATGGCAGCAGCCTGACCAAACTGGCCAAGAGAGCCAAGTACACGGTTGAGGAAACCGGTGAGTTCACTCGCACCTACAGCCCCTTCGTACCGCGTCTTGGCACTTCTGAGGAGCTATCTTCAGAAGCCTTCGGACTGGGCGACGGACAGACAGTCATTGACCGTTACTTCGAGATTCAGAATCGCTTTGTTGTCGCTGAAGTTAAAGAGTTCGTTGCTGCGAATCTGGCGGAACTGGACGAGGCCAAGCGAGGAGAGCTATACAAATCGCTCCTCAGCCGCAAGCAGAACGAGGCAATCGAGCAGCACCTGGCTAAGCTCCGCAGTGCGGCAACGATTACAATCTCTCCTCGCACCCAAGACCTGTTGAATAAGGAGAAATAACGTGAGCACTATTGTCCTGGAAACCAACCTGCCTGACATGAAAATGGTCAACCGCGGTAAAGTTCGTGACATCTATGACCTCGGCGAGCACCTGCTGATCGTCACATCCGACCGCCTCTCCGCCTTTGATGTCATCATGAATGAAGGTATCCCAAAGAAAGGACAGGTTCTTAACCAGATTTCGATCTTCTGGTTCAACCAGATGTCCGATATCATTCCCAACCATATCGTCGCAACTGAAGTCAGCGACTTCCCGGCAGTGACCCATGCCTATCGCGATCAGCTCGAAGGACGCAGCATGCTGGTCAAAAAAGCACGGCCTCTGCCAGTCGAATGTATCGTCCGCGGTTACGTATCCGGTTCAGGCTGGAAGGAGTACCAGCAACTAGGAAGCATATGCGGCATTCCTCTCCCGGAGAACCTTCTCGAGAGCGCAATTCTTCCCGAACCGATCTTCACCCCATCCACCAAGGCGGAACTCGGTGAACATGACGAGAACATCACCTTTGATGAAACCATCAGGCTTTGCGGCCAGGAGGTTGCCGAACAGGTTCGCGACAAGACTCTGGAGATTTATGGCCGTGCCCGTGACTTTGCATGGGAAAAAGGTATCATTATTGCCGACACCAAGTTTGAATTCGGCATCATGGACGATGGCAGCCTGATCTGGATCGACGAAGCTCTCTCTCCCGACTCATCACGTTTCTGGCCGAAAGAGCTCTATCAACCGGGTGGCCCCCAGCCGAGCTTCGATAAGCAGTTTGTGCGCAACTACCTGGAGACCCTCGACTGGAACAAGCAGGCTCCACCGCCACCACTGCCAG
>JAUWTX010000201.1 GCA_030614505.1 Desulfuromonadales bacterium | reverse complement strand
TAGCGCTCGAAATCCCATTAACTTCGACCCGCCTCTGATGCCTGATGGTGCGTGGACATATGTGACCGAAAAGGTTATAGTTCATATAGTCACTCTGCTATCAAGAGGCACAAATCGAAGAAAACATGTTCACACAAGGGCATAAAATAACCGTTATCCTCCTGATCTTGAGTCTGCTTCTGCCCGGGTCTCCCGTCTTTGGCAAACAAAGCTCTGCAACCCCTGAATTCACTAATCGTCTGATCGACGAAAAGAGCCCTTATCTTCTGCAGCATGCACACAATCCGGTGGATTGGTATCCATGGGGAGACGAGGCTTTCGACCGGGCGCGTAAGGAGGGAAAGCTGGTTTTTCTTTCAATCGGCTATTCAACCTGTCACTGGTGCCATGTCATGGCCCATGAAAGTTTCGAGGATGCCGAAGTTGCAGCACTGCTTAACCAGAATTTCATCTCTATCAAGGTGGACCGCGAGGAGCGTCCGGATATCGACCGGGTCTACATGCAAGTCTGTCAGCGCCTGACCGGTAGTGGCGGTTGGCCCCTGACTATCATTATGACGCCGGATGGCGTACCGGTTTATGCCGCAACCTTTATTCCAAAACATGACCGTTATGCCAGGATGGGGATGATGAAACTGCTGCCGACGATCGTGGCCAGATGGCAGACTGATCCTGAGCAGTTGCGTACATCGGGCAAGAAGGTGCTCGAAAGCCTGCGGCCGAAAGCGCAGGCTGTCAGCCGCGACAAGATCGATCGGCACGTCTTCACAGCGGCTGAAAATCTCTTCAAGAAGAGCTTTGATAAAAAGCATGGGGGGTTCAGCAATGCCCCCAAGTTTCCACGTCCGCACAGCCTGGTTTTCCTGTTGCGACGCTATCGGCAGACCGGTGATAAAAGACTACTTGAGATGGCTGAGGTGACACTGCAGGCCATGCGTCGTGGTGGCATCTACGACCAGGTCGGTTTCGGCTTCCATCGTTACTCAACTGATGACGAGTGGCTGGTTCCGCATTTCGAGAAGATGCTCTACGACCAGGCGGGTCTGGCACTGGCATATATCGAGGCGTACCAGGTGACGGGTCGGGACGAGTATGCCCGGACCGTGAGCGAGATTTTTACCTACCTGCTGCGCGACATGACCGCGCCTGAAGGGGGCTTCTACTCGGCTGAGGATGCTGATTCGGAGGGCGTGGAAGGAAAATTCTACCTTTGGAGCGAGGCGGAGATTGTAAAAGTGCTTGGCAAGCAGGATGCGGACCTGTTCAAGCAGATTTATGGTACGGAGAAAGACGGTAATTACGATGATGAAATAAGCGGTGAAGATACTGGCACTAACATCCTTCATCTTCCTGAACCGATGGCAGATCGAGCAAGAGAAGTCGGTGTCGCCCAGAAGTACTTGCAGCAAAAGATGGACAAGGCCCTCCGCAAGCTGTTCGATGAAAGGGAAAAGCGGGTGCGCCCGCATCGCGATGACAAGATCATCACCGCTTGGAACGGCCTGATGATCTCTGCCCTGGCTCGCGGTGGCCAAGCCCTGGGTGAGGCACAGTATGTGGCAACAGCCGGACAGGCGGCAGATTTCATCCTGACAAATCTACGCAACAGAGAAGGGCGTCTGCTACGGCGTTATCGTGATGGCGAGGCGGCGATACCCGCCTTTGCAGATGACTATGCTTTCCTGGCCAGAGGGCTGCTCGATCTGTACACTGCAACACTCGACCCGAAACGTCTGGGTCAGGCAGTCAAGCTTGCTGACGACCTGGACAGACTGTTCCATGATGAGAAAAACGGCGGGTTGTATGAAACCGCCAAGGATGCCGAACAGTTGGTTCTTCGGCCGAAAAATGCCTTTGATGGTGCTATCCCGGCCGCCAGTTCGGCCGCGCTTGAAGTCTATTCCCGGCTGTTTCTGTTGACGGCAGATGTACGCTGGCAGAAGTTGGCCGACCGTCTGCTTCTGGCGCTTTCTCCTGAAGTGCTCAGGTATCCCGCCGCTTATGCTCAACTTCTACAGGGTGCTGCCTGGTTGCTCGAACCGAGCCGGGAGATCGTGATCGCAGGAACACCGGGGACACCTGAACTCAACGCGATGCGCGCAGTTGTTAATGACAGCTACGCGCCGGAGAGTGTATTCGTTCTCCACCCGACCAACGACTCTGCCGAGATTATCAAGCTTGCTCCGTATGTAGAATGGATGCTACCAGTAAAGGGTCAGGCGGCCGCTTATGTCTGTCAGGATTTTACCTGCCAGAGACCTTTGACCGATCCGCAAGCGCTGAAAAAGCAGCTGGCGGCACCGCCGAAGGCGCACTGATAAGCCCTCTCGGACAAATTTTCGATATATTTTTACAATTGAAAACAAACGGAAAACAGATATGGACTGGCAGGTCTACATCATCCTCTGCTCGGACGATTCTCTCTATACCGGTATAACCACTGATGTTGAGCGACGTTTTACCCAGCACCTTGCAGGGTTGGGCGCCAAGTACTTTCGTGGTCGTTCACCGCGTCAGCTTGTTTACCTGGAGGTTGGCCATGATCGTAGCAGTGCCAGCCGTCGCGAAGTGGAGATCAAGAGGCTGTGCCCGGCCGACAAGCGGTTGCTGATTTCGTCGTCGGGCAATCAGCTTGAGAAAACGTCATCAGGAAGGGACCAGACTGATTGATTCCCTCGTTGCTCAGTAGTTGAGCACCCCTTTCAGCTTGTCGCCAATCTTCGCCTTTTCGGATTCCAGTCGTTTGTTGACTTCACCTTCGAGTTGCACCTTGTACTGATCAAGCCCTTTCTTCTTGACCTCATCCAGAGCCCGGTCGGTCAAAACTTTAAGCACCTGGTCGGCGATTTGTGTTGGCGTGGCACCGTTTTTACCGCCGAGATTTTTCAGCTCGATCTTCGGCAGCTTAAGCTCATAGTCCTTGTTCAACGGTACTACGCTGGCGTGGATGTTGCCGTCGACGAACAGCAGCTTGCGGATGATCAACTTAGGATCCGAATCGCTGCTCTTACCGGATGCGGATGATCCCGATGCACTGGATGAAAGATTCCTGTTGAGTTCGTCCAGATTGTTCTTGCCAGCCTCGTTCAGTTCGAAAAAGACTTCTGGTGCTCGCACGGTGATATGCTCAATGACGATCACATCTTCCGAGAGCGACTTGAGGTCGATCTGGGTCGAGATCTCGCCCAGTGAAAACGCCTGCTTTGCAACGAACCCTTGCGGATTACCGACCGTCACTCCGCGGATCGCACCGGAGCCGTCTTTCAGGATGATTTGTACGCTCTCCACCCGTACCGCAGTTTGTGTAGCCTGCGATCCGTAGGTTTCAATCGCCGTTTTGACAATGCCATCAAGATTGGACAGTAAGTAGTAGATCCCGAATCCGATGGTGACCAACAGGACCAGAAACGCCCCCAAAGCTATTTTTTTCATTACGTGCCTCGCTTGTTTCCCGGTTGTTTATTATCTGAAGTCATGAGCACTGTTTGTCTTTAAATGTATCATTTTGCGCGAGTATTGCAGTGTTACTTCGTTTTTTTAAACCGGTCACCGAGGGCGGCGAAGGGGGAGTGGGCGAGCGAGGGACGATTCTGGCGCTCGGAAGGAGCTTCTGCGCTGCGCTGTTCCTGAACTCCGCGGGTATGCTCATGGTCATGGCAGTAGAGGCACAACAGCTCCCAGTTACTGCCGTCGGGAGGATTGTTGTCGTGATCATGGTCCCTGTGGTGCACCGTCAACTCACGCAACTTTTTGCCCTCGAATTCACGGGTACATCGCCCACAGACGTGGGGGAATAGTTTCAGTGCCTGTTCCCGGTATCCGGCTTGGCGTGTCTGTTCTTCTTTACGCATCTCGGCGACGACATGGTCAATTTGTTTGGAATCGGAATTGGTCATGAATCCTCCTGGCAGCCAGGTCATTGGTAGTCCGACAGGCTGCTAAAACACTCTATCAATTCTCAACACATCTGCAAAAAAAGAAAGATCAGGACGCTGGTCCGGCTCCTACAGGTTTTTGCAACTGATCGGGGTGCGGAATGCGTTGCACTGCCAGCAGGGAGACCAGGCTGAGAACGGCTCCGGCGACAAAAGGTATACGGTAATCGACCATCCAGAGCGCTCCGCCGATTGCCGGCATTACCACGGCTGCGATGTGGTTGATGGTGAAGCCGACCGCCATGCTCGGGGCTATATCCTTGGGGTCGGCGACCTTCTGGAAATAAGTGCGTATGGCGATGGAGAAATTGAACAGGATATGATCGAGGATGTACATTGTAATAACAATCAGCTTCGAGCCACTGAAGGCATAGACCAGGAAGACGCAGATCAGGCTGGCATACTCAAGGGAAAGCACCTTGCGTTCGCCAAAGCGGACGATGGCTCGGCCGATGAGGGGACTCAATACATAATTGACGGCGTTATTAGCGACAAACAGCAAGGTGATCTCGGTTACAGTGCATTGGAACACCTTGACCAGCAAATAGATCGAAAAGGCCATAAAGATTTGTCGCCGGGCACCGGCCATGAAGGTGAGAAAGTAATAGAGGGAATATTTGCGCCGCAAGATCATCTTGCGGTGTTGTGG
>JAUWTX010000207.1 GCA_030614505.1 Desulfuromonadales bacterium | reverse complement strand
GGCATGTCAGTGGATATTCATACACGCAAACCAAGAATCGCCAACACTACCGGCGATCTTTCCGGTCCGGCTATCCGGCCGGTTGCCGTGCGCATGGTCCACCAGGTCGTGCAGACAGTCTCGGTGCCGGTCATCGGCATCGGTGGTATCATGCGAGCAATGGATGCCCTCGAATTCCTGATCGTCGGCGCCAGCGCGGTCCAGGTCGGAACCGCCAATTTCGTCGATCCAGCAGCGATGCTGACGATTATCGAGGGGATTGAGGAGTTTTGTGTTGATGAGGGGATTGGGGATGTTCGGGAGTTGATAGGGAGTTTGAAAATCTGAAAATGCGGCGCGTGGCGGGTGGCGGGTGGCGCGTGGCGGGGAAAACCCAGGAGCACAACCAACCACAGTGAAGTTAATTCCATTCTACCATCTGGTTGAGGCGTCTGCGATACGCGAACCGCCAGTATTTCTGCAAGCCATATTACCTTTTTTGTGGAATGTGTAGACGCGACCCCTAACCCCGGCAAACAACGTGTCTTTGACCTAGCCCTTGCCTTTGGTTTTCGCGTCCCTCGTCCCGCGTTCCGCGTACCGTCTCAAGCTAAAGTTTGAGACTCCCTATCAACTGACGAACATCATCAATCCCCTCATCAAGGCAGAATTCTTCAATGCCATCAATGATCGTCAGCATCACTGCAGGATCGACGAAATTGGCTGTGCCAACCTGCACGGCACTGGCACCCACGATCAGGAATTCGAGGGCATCCATCGCTCGCATGATGCCGCCGATTCCGATGACCGGCACCGAGACTGTCTGCACGACCTGGTGGACCATGCGCACTGCAACCGGTCGAATGGCCGGTCCGGAAAGACCGCCGGTGCGATTGGCTATTCTCGGCTTACGGGTATGAATATCCACCGACATGCCGGTGAGTGTGTTGATGCAGGCGATGGCATCTGCGCCGGCTTCTTCTACAGCTCGGGCAACGACCGTGATATCGGTGACATTTGGCGTCAGTTTGACGATCAGCGGCTTTTGCAGATTTTTGCGTACCAGCCTGACAACTTCACTGGCAGCCTTGGGGTCGGTACCGAAAACAATGCCGCCTTGTTTGACGTTCGGGCAGGAGATATTCAGCTCTGCAGCAGCGATCTCTGGAATATCATTAAGGCGCTTGGCAACTTCACCGTATTCCTCGAGAGTGTTGCCGAAGAAATTGGCAATAACCGGGGTATTGACGGTGCGCAAGAAGGGCATCTTGTGCTCGATAAAGGCGTCGATACCGACATTCTGCAGACCGATGGCATTGAGCATGCCGCTGGTCGTCTCGGCAATGCGTGGCGTGGGATTGCCTGCCTTGGGCTTGAGTGAAAGGCCCTTGGTGACAATTGCGCCGATCTCTTCCAGATCGAGGAAAGGTGCGTATTCTTCACCGTAACCGAAGGTCCCGGAAGCCGGCATAACCGGGTTACGCAACTTGATGCCGGCAATTTCAACAGACATATTGGGGCGTTTGACGACTTTTTTATCCAGTTCGTTCATCAGGCGCACCCTCCGCAGCTGTCATCATTCTGTCCCAGGGCTGCCCAGTCCAGATATTGCGATTTAAAAACCGGTCCGACCTTGCAGCTACAGAGATAGCTAGGGTTCTCTTCCGTATGGCCAGCTCCCTTGACAACACAACCGAGACAGGCGCCGACACCGCAGGCCATCGACTCCTCCAAAGAGACCTGCAGCGGCACCTTATAGTCTGTACAGATGTCGTGGACCACACTGAGCATCGGCATCGGACCGCAAGTAAAGACCTCGGCATCCGGATATTCCTGCAGTTTGCGCTCCAACACCTGAGTCACCAGGCCCCCTTCGCCGAGGCTGCCGTCATCAGTAGAGATATAAGTTTCTACACCGAGGCGTTCAAATTCGGTCACAGCCAGGATATCATCACGCGTACGGCCACCCATTAACAGGCGCACGCTGCAACCTTTGGCTATCAACTCGCCGGCCAGCATGTACAGGGGAACCAGACCAATGCCGCCACCGACAAGAATCTTCTCACCCTCGCATGAAGTATAGTCGAAACCATTCCCCAGAGGTCCCAGCAGTTCAACCCGGTCGCCTTCATGAAGTTCCGCCATGATAGACGTGCCGCTGCCAACAACCTTGTAGACAATCTCGACGAATTCTTTCGGCGGCAAGCCGTCACAGTCTGCAGGCAGGGAACCAGTCTGGAAGATACCGAAAGGTCGCCGCAGCAACGGCGGCAAGGAGCGCTGCACACGAAACATGATAAACTGGCCGGGATGGGCTTTTTCGCCAAAATCAGGGGCCAGAATCTTCATCCGGAAGTATCCGGGAGAGATCTCCTGATTGGAAATTATTTTGGTCCGGTAATTCTTCATATTTTCCTACTCTCCTGAATATTTCATAAGCAAAGCATCTTCACCATCCGGATAATACGCGGAGCGCTTTCCGCAGGCGGAGAAGCCGAAACGTTTGTAGAGTTCAATCGCCGGTGTGTTGCTGTCGCGAACTTCCAGCCAGATTGAAGTTAAACCCGACTTTCGACTGCGTGCAATAGCATGTTCAAGAAGCCGGGCAGCAATCCCCCGCCGTCGCATGGCCGGCAAGGTCGCCAGATTTTGAATCTGCAGCTCACCGGCAATCAGCCAGGAGCAGAGGAACCCGGCCAGTGGGCTCGGGCTTTGATGTCGACCCGGGCACCAATAGAGGTCTACAGTCGAAACCGGGTTGTCTAGCTCCTCAGAAAAGTGCTGCCGGCTCCAGGGATCCTGCTGGCTGGCGCATTCAAGTTGATGCACCACGGCAAGATCAGCTTGTTGCATCGGCACGATTCGGTCGCCGTCAGGCAATGGGGTTGATTGCTTTGTCTCGAGATTCAAATTCTCTACCGCCAAGACAGGCATAAAGCTGTAAGCGATTGAACCACAGCCAATCAGCAAGTCAATGTTTTTACTGATTTTTCTTATAGCTTACAGCTTACAGCTTATAGCTGCCTATAATAAGCCACCCATGCCGACCTGTAAAGAGGGAGATTGCTATCTGTTTTCATGGTTTATAATTGACAACCCACGCTGGGGTGATTTATTTAATGGAGTTCTCGTTAACACACATAAGTCTATAATCCAAACAGGGTCTATAACCCAAACAGGAGAACTGCTCTTGTCAGATCGTTCCAGTATGACCTATAAAGGCGCCGGGGTTGATATTGAAGCCGGCAATCGTTTTGTCGATATGATCAAGCCCCTTGTCAAGTCGACCAGCCGTCCGGAAGTTCTCGCTGACATCGGAGGCTTCGGCGGTCTTTTCTCCCTGAGTAATGACAAATACAAGGCACCGGTCCTGGTCTCCTCGACAGACGGTGTCGGTACCAAGCTGAAACTGGCATTTCAACTCGATCGTCACAATACAATCGGCATTGACCTGGTCGCCATGTGCGTCAACGACATCATTGTGCAGGGTGCTGAGCCACTTTTTTTCCTGGATTACCTGGGCACCGGCATGCTGGCCCCGGAAAAAGCAGCAGAGGTTATAGAAGGCATTGCCGAAGGCTGCCGTCAGGCCGGATGTGCACTGATTGGTGGCGAAACGGCGGAAATGCCCGGGTTCTACAGTGAAGGGGAATACGATCTGGCCGGCTTTACAGTTGGAGTGGTCGAACGTGATGAGATTGTCGATGGTTCCAGCATCCAGCTTGGAGAAGTTTTGATCGGCATTGCCTCGAACGGATTGCATTCCAACGGCTATTCCCTGGCCCGCAGCATCATCAATGACCGCGTAAAGAGAGGGCTTGATGTTATCCTTCCGGAACTCGGTGAACCACTCGGCGAGGCCCTTTTGCGTCCCACGAAGATCTATGTCAAATCAATTCTCAACCTGTTGCGTGACTTCAAAATACAGGGCATGGCTCACATCACGGGCGGAGGATTGTTGGAGAATGTACCGCGCATCCTGCCCCGCCACTGTAAAGCGGTGATCCGTAAGGACGCCTGGCCAAAACTGCCTCTTTTTGAGCTTCTGCGCGAAGCGGGCAATCTCGAAGAGAAAGAGCTTTATCGCACTTTCAATTACGGGATCGGCATGGTCCTTGTCGTGCCGCAAGATACAGCGGAAGAGGTCCTGATACGCCTGCATGGACTGAATGAAGATGCTTATATTATTGGCGAAATCGCTGCCTGCGACGATCAGAGTGAACAGGTGGAACTGGTTTAAGGGCGGGGACTGGGGGCTAGTGGTTCGGGGATAATACATTTTACTGACTACTGATAACTAATCACTAATAACTGTCTTCTCTGGAGTTATTCCATGTCTAAATTGTTACGCATCGGTGTGCTGGCCTCGGGTGGCGGCACTAACCTGCAGGCGATTATTGACCGCTGTCAGGATGGCAGTCTTGCGGCAGAAATCGCTGTTGTTATAACCAACAACCCGGGTGCAGGTGCATTGGATCGTGCCGGTAAGGCTGGCATCCCAACCCTTTGCATCAACCACCGGGATTATGCCTG
>JAUWTX010000008.1 GCA_030614505.1 Desulfuromonadales bacterium | reverse complement strand
ATTACCTCTTCGATCATCTGGGTGGCAAGCGTCCTGCGGATGTTTTTATCGGGCCCCTGATCAGTGAAGGTCGTGTGGTCGCTGTGCTGTATGGTGACAACCTGCCTGATGAGAAGTCTGTTGGTGATACGGAGTCCCTGGAAATTTTTCTCTCTCAAGCGGGGCTGGCGATGGAAAAAGCTCTTCTTGAGCGACGGATGATGGGGAAGGGGAAGCCGTAAGCTGTAAGCTAAGGAGTTTGTAGTGAGTAAGAAAATTCTGATAGCTGAAGACTCATTGACCATGCGTTCGCTGATTGTTTCGACTATTGCGGCGATGGGCGATTATGAGACCGTTGAGGCGGCTAATGGCTTCGAAGCTTTGCGAATCCTGCCGCGCGAAAAGGTCGACCTGATCATTACTGATATTAACATGCCGGATATCAACGGTCTTGAATTGGTCAGCTTCATCCGCAATAACGAGAATTATAAGGAAACGCCTCTCTTTATTATCAGCACCGAAGGGAGTGAGCGTGATCGGGAGAAGGGGATGTCTCTCGGTGCCAATGCCTACCTTGTCAAACCGTTTGCTCCTGACCAGCTACAGCAGCTGATTCGCGAGTACCTGGAGGGCTGACTTGTCCGATAAAAACTCTTCTCAAGCTCTTCGGGACTTTATCAGCGAAACCGAGGAAATTATCGGATCACTCAACCTTGACCTGGTCAAGCTGGCTGATTCGCTCGATTCCGGTGATTGCGATCCCGAGGTACTTAACGGCATTTTCCGGGGTGCTCATTCGATTAAAGGTCTGGCCGGCATGTTCGGCTTTGATGACCTGTCTCAACTCTCCCACTCCATGGAGAGCCTGCTGGACGGTCTACGTCTCGGTAAGGTTCCTTTCAATCAATATCTGGTCGACACCCTGTTCAGTTCTCTTGATGTTTTGATCAACTTGATTGATGGTAAAAGCAACGATGAGAATTTCACCATTGATCTCAGCTCCATTCTGATGCAAATCAGCCAGGCGGCTGAGGGCGCTGCACAAATTGAGGAAGATCCTCTGGCCGGT
The DNA here is from genome assembly GCA_030614505.1 of Desulfuromonadales bacterium. Lineage (GTDB taxonomy): Bacteria > Desulfobacterota > Desulfuromonadia > Desulfuromonadales > BM103 > M0040. Next base: position 21,715 of record JAUWTX010000008.1, on the reverse strand, counting down.
TTGAATATCGATCCTGCCATCCTGAACGTGTTGACGGAGTATGAAGAGCATCGACTGCTCGAAAATGTCCGTAAGGGCCGGCACCTTCACCTGCTGCGCATGGATTTTGACCTGGCCAGCTTCGATCAGGAGCTTGCAGAAATCACACAGCAACTCAAGCAGCATGGTGAGGTTGTCAGTACTCTGCCGTCAGCAGGTGAAATCGGTGAGCGGATCGCTTTTCAAATCCTTTATGGCAGTGATCTTAGCCATGTTGACATCGAGTTGCTGCTGAGTCGAGGTGACCTTGACATTCACACCTGTGGTGATGTCACTGATGAATCTGAGCCTGATTCCTTTGTTATTGAGGATCCCGGCGTTATTGAAGACCCAGGCGCTATTGGAAGCCCGGGCGTTAATGGAAACAGGGCCGCAGGGGAAATGGCTACGTCTGATTCACTCTTGCCTGCTGCAATTGAAGGCGTTGATGGCGGCAGTTCGTTGCGATCTATCAGTCGCACGGTCAGAGTCGATATTGATAAGCTTGATCTGTTGATGAATATTGTCGGTGAGCTGGTCCTTTCCAAAAGTTCGATAGCTGACATCTGTTGCCGTTTGAAGGGCGTCGGTGAAAAAGATCTGGTGACAGAGCTGGGCAAAGCCACGCGCATACTGGAGCGTCGTCTGCATGAATTGCAAAAGGGCGTCATGGATGTGCGTATGGTTCCGGTTGGCCAACTGTTTGACAAGATGACCCGGATTGTCCGGCGGGTCTCAAACGAACAGGGCAAGAAAGTTGATCTTGATATTCGGGGTGCGGATACGGAACTCGATAAGCTGATTATCGAAGATGTCTCAGATCCGCTCATGCATATCATCCGTAATGCGATCGATCATGGTCTGGAAACTCCGCAAGATCGCCGTGCTGCCGGCAAGCCGGAAAAGGGCCTGATTCAACTCTGGTCTGCGCAGAAAGGCAATCATGTTGTTATCGAAGTTCATGACGATGGTCGTGGCATTGACGCTGACACGGTGCGTCGCAAGGCAATTGAAAAGGGCTTGATCTCTGACACTCAGACGTTGACCGAGGAAGAAATCTATGACTTGCTTTTTCTGCCCGGGTTTTCGACCCGTGATGAAGTCAGCGACCTTTCCGGTCGCGGGGTCGGTATGGATGTTGTCAAGAACAACATAGCGGCATTGTCCGGCATGATCGAGGTCAAAAGCGTTTTGGGGCAGGGGACCAGCATGATTATTACCCTGCCGATCACCCTGGCAATTATCAAGGCGTTGATCGTGCGGGTTGGTGAAACAACCTATGCTATCCCGATCAATTCTGTGCTTGAAACCTTGATGATCGATAAGGATGTCATTCAGACTGTCGAGAAGCGGGAGGTTATGGAGTTGAGGAAAAGTACCGTACCGTTGCTGCGTCTTGACCAGGTTTTTGGTTTGCCGGGAGCTGTTAAGGATGCTGATCATCACCTCTATGTTGCGATCGTTGGTTTGGCAGAAAAACGTATGGGGTTTGTTGTCGATGAACTTCTGGGACAGCAGGATGTTGTTATCAAGTCTCTCGGCAAGGCTCTGGCTTTTGTCAAAGGGATTGCCGGAGCGGCCGAACTGGGCAACCAGAAAACCATTCTGGTTCTTGACGTTACCGGACTGATGACCGAAGCGCTTAGTGGTGAGTCTGCACTCTCATGATCTTTTACGGGCGCATCAATGTATGAGGCTTATTTCGGGCTGCGCGAAAGGCCCTTTAGCAAAACCCCGGATCCCCGGTTCCTGTTCTTGAGCCGTGGTCATCGTGAAGCCCTGGCCCGTATGCAGTATGCGGTTGAAGAACGGGATCTGGTTCTTCTGACCGGTGAGATTGGATGTGGCAAGACGACCTTGTCACGTGCGTTGATGGATACCCTTGATGACTCTTTCAAGGTTGTCTGCCTGATAAATCCACGTTTGACGCCGCTGGAGTTTTTGAGCAGCCTGGCACGTCATCTCGGTGTTGCTGATCCGGCCCGTTTCAAAGTGGATTTGCTTGAGCAGATAGGCAAGATACTGTTTGAGTATTATGAAAAGGGCAAGACACCAGTCGTCGTTATCGATGAGGCTCAACTGGTACCGCACAAGGAGACCTTTGACGAAATCAGGCTGCTGACTAATTTTCAACTGGATGATCGTAACCTGATCAGCATTGTACTTATGGGTCAGCCGGAGTTAAGGCGACGACTCAAGCATCGTGCCTACGCACCGCTGAGGCAGCGGATAGGGATGCAGTATGATTTGAAACCCCTCAGCCTCGATGAAACGGCTGAATATCTTGATTTCAGAATCGTCAAGGCTGGCGGGAAACCAGGTTTGTTCAGTAATGTTGCGGTTGAAGTGGTTTACGCTTATTCTACGGGAATACCGCGCATGATCAATCATGCGGCCTCATTGGCCCTGCTTGAATGTTTCGGCAGGGGAGATGACAAAGTTGATGAAGTGATCGTGGCTGCCGTTATGCTGGAATTGGGACAAGACTGGTGAGAGGTGCGTGGCGCGTAGCGGGTGGCGCGTGGCGCGAGGTGACTGATAGCTGATAACTGATAACTGATAGCTGATAAATTGAATTATGGATATCGCAGAGATACGCAAAAAGGCGAAAGCCCAAAAAAAGCCGAATAGCCCGGCTCAAGAGTCTACAGGGCAGCAGGAGCCTGAAGCTTTTGATGTGCAGGGTGAGGCCGTCGATATTATGACGGAAGAGGTGTCTGTGCCCGGCTCTGGGATCGATATCATTGCGACTCAGGAAACTTCTGATGGGCTGGATCGATTGTTTGCCGTCACTGAAGAGTTTGTGCTGCCGGTGGACGAGTCTGGTGCGGATATCCTTGAGAATCAGGATGATACTCAAGCTTTGACCAACCAGTATCTTGCTTTTCATCTTGGTGATGAAGAATATGCGCTGGACATCAGACAGATTAACGAGATAATTAAGGTCAGAGAATTTACTGATATTCCCAGAGCTCCCGAATTTGTTCTGGGTATTATCTCATTGCGTGGTGTTGTCGTACCGGTTTTTAATTTGCGTCGGCGCCTGAATCTAGGCACATCAGAACTGATGTCGACCTCCCGGATTATTGTGTGTCTGCTGGATGACATCACGGTCGGTCTTCTGGTTGACAGCATCAACCAGGTTATCAACCTTGTTGATGAGGACCTAGAACCGCCGCCTGGAGTTTTGTCGGGTCTGGATCGTGAGATGGTTGCCGGAATTGGTCGCTATCAGGGCCGCATGATTATTTTGCTGAATTTACCCAGGGTATTGGATATAGAAGACTGTTGGACTTAACAAAGATTAGTCGAGTCCGACAAGCGTCTAGAGCTGAATTGACATTTTGAAAGGAGAGACTCCGTGATAAAGAAAAAAATCCTGATTGTAGAGGATGAAGAGAGTTTGCTTAAGCTGGAAAGTATTCTGCTTACTTCCAAAGGTTATGACGTCCATGGTGTCGGTGATGGTCAGGCTGCGCTTGATGCTGTTACGAAAGTTAAGCCGGACCTTATCCTGCTTGACATCATGCTGCCTGAAATTGACGGGTTTGAAGTTTGTCGGCGGATCAAACTCGATGATGCGACCAAGAACATTCCCGTGATTATGCTGACGGCCAAAAAGAGTCGTGAAGATATGGCTCGCGGTGAGCAAGTTGGTGCTGACTGGTATATCACCAAGCCGTTCAAGTCGGCTATGGTTATTGAAACAATCCAGAGATTTATTGACTGACCGCTGTTTTATTAACTGGTCAGGGCTTTATTTACTGATCATTGCTTTATTTATGGGCCAGGAGTTTATTCTCTAGCTAAGATTTTATTCTCTGGCCAAGACTTTTTGTGAGTGCATTATTCCATGTCTACGCTTACTGGTGAACTGTCTATGGAGTCTTCTGACGCAAAAGAATTACGTCAGGAGATTCAGCTTGCATGCTTCAAAGTCGGGTCGGAGTTGTATGCTCTGGACATTATGAGAATCAAGGAAATCATCCGGCCGCAAAAGTTGACCCCCGTTCCCAAGGCGCCATCCTTTATCGAAGGTGTCATTAATTTGCGTGGTGCAGTGATACCTGTTGCTGATATGCGTAAACGTTTTGACCAGCCAATCAACACAGAAAACCGTAAAAACCGTATCGTGGTCTGCTCTCTTGCCGGTAAGGTTATAGGTTTGCTGGTTGATGAGGTGACAGAGGTGAAACGTTTCGGGCGAAATGAAATTGCACCTGCGCCCCAATTTATCAAAGGCCCTCAGGCAGATTATTTCCTCGGGGTTGCTCGCCGTGATGACGACCTGATCATGCTGATTGATTTGGAAAAAGTCCTTTCAACTGATGAAAAAATAGAACTGCAGAAGTTGAGTCACGAACAAAATCCGGTTTGAGGTTTGTTGATGATTGTAAAATGTCCTTCCTGTGCTGCCCGTTTTCGGCTGGATCGTGAAAAACTGGCAGGCAAACGGGTGACCATGCGTTGCGCCCGCTGCCGTAGCCCGTTCAGAGTTGATTTGCCGTATAGTTTGTCGATACGTCCTGAGGGAAAAATACAGGCAGAGAAAAAAGTGCGCGTGATGATTGCCCACAGCGACCCTGAGCTGTGTGGGACAATCAAAAAAATTGTAGAAGATGCTGGTTTTGAATGCATTCTGGGGCACAATGGCGCTACGGTTATTGCTGCAATGGATACATTCCACCCTCACGTTGCTGTTGTTGACGTCGCTTTGCAAGGCCTCTATGCCTTTGAAGTAGTCGATACGGTCAGACGTCGTCCCGGGCTGGCTGATGTCAAAATCATTCTTTTATCTTCTGTTTACAACAAAGCTGCCTATAAACGCTCGCCGAGCTCGCTCTATGGTGCCGATGATTATATCGAAAAGCATCACATTCCTGATGATCTGGTTATCAAGATCAACCGCTTGCTGGTAGGAGCCACCCCTGCGGCAGGGCCGGCTGATGTTGGCGAAGTGGAAAAAGCTGGTAAACAGCTGACAGCGGCCGAGGGAGCATCACAATCGCTTGATTTTATTCGCTCGGTTAACGAGAAGATACAGACTGCGGAAGATCACGAGATCTCTGCGGCTGATATTCCTGAACGTGATCGTGCTGAACGACTTGCCCGGGTCATTGTTTCTGACATCTCTCTCTATTATCAGGATCGTATTGATGAGGGGATTGTCGAAGGTAACTGGTCAGAATTGCTGGCTACCGAGATCAAAGAGGCCAGACGACTGTTCAGTGAACGATTCCCCAGCTCTGAAATACAAAAGAGCAAGATTCTTGAAGCCGCGTTTCTTGATCTGTTGGAGAAACGACGTCGGGAGTTGGGAGAGTAAAACCAGTTATCAGTTATCAGTAGTCAGTAATCAGAGGAAAACCTGGTACTCAACAACTGATAACTGATAACTGATAACTGATAACTGGCTACTGATAACTGTCCTAAGGAAGAACAATGGAAAAAATTGACCAGATTACCAACGCATTGAACTCCCCGGACGAAGAGGTCCGTCTGCAGGGTTTGCGTGATTTGGCTGTCTCTGAGTCCATTGATGGTCTTGACCTGATCTTCAAGGCGTTTGGCGATGCTAGCTGGCGGGTGCGTAAGGAATCGATTGATCTGTTCCTGAGCATGCCGATCAGTCATGAATTGATCGGTGAGATTATTGAGCTTCTGCACGCTGAAGAAAATGCCGGTTTACGGAATGCCGCTGTTGAAATTCTGGCTCGGATGGGCAGGGATGCCGTTCCGATGCTTCTGGATCAGTCCAGGTGCCCTGATCACGATGTCCGTAAATTTATCATTGATATCCTTGGTGATATTGCTGCTCCGGAATCTATTCCGACGTTGATTCGTGGTCTGGAGGATGACGATAGCAATGTGCGGGCTTCGGCCGCTGAGAATCTCGGCAAACTGAAATCCTCCGAAGCGGTGCCAGCTCTACTCAAAGCTATGCAACACCCGGATCTTTTGCTGCAATTCACCATTCTTGATGCATTAAGCAGAATTGCCTCGCCGGTCTCCATGGCAGAGTTGCTTCCCTATAAGGACGAGAAACTACTGCGCAAGGCCTTGATCGATTGTCTTGGCAAAGCCGGGGACGCTTCGTCACTCAGCGAACTGGTTGCAGCCTTGACAGACCCTATGAGAAACGTGCGGGAAGCTGCGGTCCTTGCTGTCGTGGAGATCTCCGGACGACATCTGGATCAGGTCAGACAGCAACTTTCCAGATGTGAAAAAGGGCCGGTTGCCGTTGCTGTCTCCAGCTATCTTGATGATGAATTCAATGACCAGCTCAAGCGAGCTTCAATCAGAATCCTCGGCTGGCTTGGTGTTGCAGATTCTGTTGAGCCTCTGCTGAGGTTGCTCGAATTTGAATCGCTGCAGCAGGAGACCCTGGCGGCGCTTGTGGATATCGGCGCTGCCGACTCCCAGGCATTACTTGTGTCATGGCCCGCTGTTGGTGGAAACCAGCGTGCCTATCTCGCCTATGTACTGGGTGAAGCAGGTTGTTGTGAAGGTTTGCCGTTACTGCAACAGGGCTTGCGTGATGTCGATCCGCAGATTGTTCGTATGTCGGCCTATTCCCTTGGTAAAATTGGCGCCGTACAGACGCTTCCTGATCTGGTCGAATGTTTACAGAGCAATTCCAGTGAAGTTCAGGAGTCAGCTTCACAAGCCTTGATTACCTTGGGACAGCGTTTCCCTGATGAGACGTTTACGGCTCTGCAGCCGCTTTTGGCCCACAATGATCCGAGGCAAAGAATGTTTGCCGTGATGGTCTTGAGGGAATTGGATAATCCTGCGGTTCTGGATGCTCTGAGTATGGCGACCAAGGATTCTGCAGCTGAGGTCAGAAGGGCTGCGGTCAAGGTTTTTGAACGTTATGATGTTGGAGAACATATAAGTACGTTGCTCCTGTCTCTGACTGATGAGGATGCGGAGGTGCGGCGTACTGTGGTTGAAATCCTTGGTAATTGTAATGACGAGGACGCTCTCGACGGTTTGCAGCTTGCCTTGCAGGATGAGGATATCTGGGTTCGATCGTCAGCCGTGCGTGGCCTGGGCCGGATTGCCGGTGAACGCAGCAGGGCTCTGGTGGAGAAGACCCTGGCCGACCCGGTCGGTCTTGTGAGTATTGCTGCTCTGGAAACCCTGACCAGCCTCGTCGGTATCGATGCTGTCCCCCAGTTGATAATGGCTCTGGATCATTCCGACGAGGAAGTTGTGACAGCGGCCATGAATCTGCTGACCCACTATGGGGCGCAAGACTGGATTAATGCTCATGCGGAGAGATTGATTAATCATCCTTTCTGGATGGTTCGTGCACAAATCGCCCGAAGTTCCGTAGAAGTGCTTGGTGCAAACGTACGACCCCTGCTGGAAAAGAGGTTGGCTGTCGAAACAGAGGAAGTGGTGCGCCAGCAACTGGCAGATCTGCTTGCCGAATTACCTGTGAACTGACCCAATAGATGCTTTTTCTTACTCCTGACATAAAGATGAGCGCGGATGAATTCCGCTTGTTGCGGGACTTTGTCTACCAGCATTGTGGATTAAATTTCACCGAGGATACCAAGTATCTGCTGGAAAAGCGTCTAGGCAGACGTTTGCAGCAACATAATTTGAAGACGTTTAAGGACTATTACTATTTTTTGCGCTACAACCCGAACAAGGACCAGGAACTTTCCGAGGTCATCGATCAGTTAACGACCAATGAAACTTATTTCTTCAGGGAAGATTTTCAACTCAAGACTTTCATTGAGGACATCCTCCCTGAAATTCGCAAACGTAAAGAGCGGGAAGGCAAGAGGACTCTGCGTATCTGGAGTGCCGGTTGCTCTTCTGGTGAAGAGCCTTATACCATCGCCATGCTGTTGCTTGATCAGCCCTGGTTGAAGTCCTGGCGGGTTGAGGTTATCGGCACAGACATCAGCCAGCGGGTTCTGCATATGGCTCGCGAAGGAATTTATGGCGAGGCCTCTTTTCGCAGCACTGAACCTTTGCAGAAGATGCGATTTTTTACTGAGCACGAGGGGAAGTCGCGTATCAAGGATGAAGTCAGAAACCTGGTTTCCATCAGTCATCTGAACCTGTTTGATACGGCCAGGATTGCCCTCTTGGGAAAGATGGATGTGATCTTCTGTCGCAACGTCATCATCTACTTCGACAAGGCCGGGAAAAAGACTGTTATCGAAAACTTCTTGCAGAGACTGGTGCCGGATGGCTTTCTGTTGCTTGGCCATTCTGAGTCCCTGATCAATCTCAGTACATCTTTCCAGCTGAGACATTTCCAGCACGACATGGTGTACCAGAAACCTGTGATCACAAATGCGGTTGTCGGGGGCCCCCTATGAATTCAATGCAATGCATGAGTTCAAGTAGAGCCATGAATTCAGGTGAGGGCAGATGAACTCCGATAAAGTCAGGGTGCTGGTCATTGATGATTCAGCCTTTAATCGCCGTACCATAGTAAAGATGCTGGAATCGCTTCCCAATGTCGAAGTCATCGGCTATGCCTGTGATGGTGAAGAGGGCTTACGTAAGGTGATTGACCTGCGTCCGGATCTGATTACTCTCGATCTGGAAATGCCGCGCATGGACGGCTTCACGCTCTTGCGCATCGTTATGCAGAAACAACCCACGCCTATCATCGTTGTCTCCTCCAGATCTGATGATGAAGATGTCTTCAAGGCTCTCGATCTCGGGGCCGTTGAGTTTGTGCCTAAACCTTCTTCCAAGGTCTCGCCGATTCTGATGGATATTCGCGAGGAGCTCCTGACGAAGGTTCGGGAGGTGACTTCTGCCAACCTGAAGAACGTTATGGCCCGTACCAACAACATCAGTCAGCAACGCGTCAGAACCCCGAAGCGCTCGGCCAGGCTCAGCGCTATTGCTGACGCTGTTCGCAAGGATTTTCGCATGGTTGTCATAGGGTCATCAACTGGCGGCCCGCCGGCGCTACAGAATATCTTTTCTGCTATTCAGGATGACATTCCGGTTGCCTTTGCTGTTGCTCAGCATATGCCGCCAGATTTCACGCGTGCTTTTGCGGAACGACTCAATCGTTTCTCTGCGCTCAGTATTCGTGAGGCGGGAAATGGCGACAGGGTGAGACCGGGTGAAGTTTTGATCGCACCGGGTGGCAAAAACTTAGAGTTTTTTCCGAAGGGTACTGAAATTGTTGCCAAGGTTTCTGAACCGAAAGGACACCAACGCTATTTGCCGTCAGTAGACACGCTGTTTTCAAGTGCTGCCACCATTTTCGGTCGTCGTTTGCTTGGTGTTGTTCTCACCGGTATGGGCAATGATGGTGTCATGGGCGTTCATGCCATCAAAAATAATGGCGGCACTGTCTTCGCCGAGGCTGAAGAGAGTTGTGTTGTCTTCGGGATGCCGAAAGAAGCGATTGCGACTGGTTTGGTTGATCGAGTTGTCCCTTTGCCTTCGGTGTACAAGGAAGTTTTGCTTCATTGCGGGTATGGGCGGTGAGGTAGGTGCGAGGGATTGAAAATCAGGAACGCGGGACGCGGAAGTCAAAACCTTTAATCGGAACCATGGTTTTGTTGCTGACCGGTTTCCTCGTCCCTCGTCTCGCGTTCCTGTTTTAACAGATTAGCTCTGGATATTTTTTGGCAGGATTGTTATTATCCTCTGGTTTTAAAGGGAATAATAACTGAGGAGTTTGTGCGTGAGTATTCATGACGAGGAAAATGATGTAGCAGGTCGTGCTGACGAATTCCTGCAGGTTTTCAAGAAGGGGGCTGAGTTCACTCAGGACCTCCTCAAAGAAAACGAGCGGCTCAGATTTCGCGTCGTTAAACTAGAGGAAACCCTCAAGGAAAAGGGCCATGACGTTGCTGCCGAGACTCCTGACACTCTTGAGTTGAAAAAGAAGATAGAAGCCCTGGAACAGGAGAAAGAAACGATCCTCGGGCAAATCAGACAAGTTGAAGAAGAAAACCAGAACTTTGCAAATCGCTATGTTGAGATTGAGGAAGAGAATAACATGCTCGCCAATCTCTACATCGCTTCCTATCAGCTACACTCCACACTTGATTTCAAGGAAGTCCTGCAGATCATTCTCGAAATTGCCATCAATCTGATTGGTGCGGAAGAATTCGGAGTGCTCCTCCTTGATGAGAAGACCAACCGCCTTGAACCTGTTGCCAGCGAGGGAGTTGAGACATCAGAGCTTCCTTCTATTGATATTGGTCAGGGGATCATCGGTGAAGCCGTCAAGTCCGGTGAAAACTACTTTATCGATTCGATGGAGGGTTATGAGCGCGACTTTACGAAACCGTTAGTCTGCATCCCGCTTAAGATAAAAGAGCATGTCATTGGTGTGATTGTCATCTACAAGTTATTGACGCAGAAAAATGAATTTACCAATGTCGACTATGAACTTTTTACCCTGCTGGCCGGCCATGCAGCTACGGCGGTTTTCTCGTCGCGGATGTATTCCGATTCTGAACGGAAATTATCGACTATCCAGGGTTTTATTGACTTGTTGACCAAATAAGATGCCTTCGCAAATTGGCTTAAGATGGCGTTGCCATCGGGTAAGAGGGGCGTGATGTTATGACTGGATATAAGGTTCTTGTTGTTGAAGACTCACCCACAATGCGGCAGTTGATCGTGTTTGCGCTGAAACGTATTCGTGGATTCCAGATTGTTGAGGCTAATGATGGTGTGGATGGCCTGAAAAAGTTGAGCGCGCAGAAGTTTGATCTGATTCTGACAGATATCAACATGCCGATCATGGATGGTTTGAAGTTGGTGAGTATGGTTCGCAATGATCCGAATTATAAGGAAACGCCGATTATCGTTATCACCACGGAAGGTGCCACAGAAGATCGCGAAAGAGCCCTGGCCCTGGGTGCAAATGAATATATTACCAAGCCGATCCAGACGATGAAGATTCTGGAGACGGTAAGAAAGTTGATGGGAATATAAAGATTTTAGCCATTTCAGAAAAACAAGGTAACTATTCAGCATGATAAAAAAACTGTCATTCCCGAGGGTGTAATCGGGAATCCAGACCTTAAAGCATGGATCCCCGATAGAATCATTCGGGGATGACAGACGTTTTTGTAAGCAGTTCAGATTATGCTGACGAGTTATAAAATAAGGTCATCAATCAGAAGTTAAACAGAGAAATATGGAGGCTGGTTTGTCGAAAGAAGAAGCAATTGAAGTTGAAGGTAATGTTATTGAACCCTTGCCGAATGCAATGTTCAAGGTTGAGCTTGATAATGGTCATGTTGTTCTGGCCCATATCTCCGGGAAAATGCGTAAGTACTATATCCGCATCCTGCCGGGAGACCGGGTGACAGTGGAACTCTCGCCCTACGATCTTACCCGCGGTCGCATTACTTATCGCGCCAAGTAATTTGCTCTGCAAGTGGCGGATAGCGTTGTGCTGAATTACTGCCAACGCCTCGCCCGTGAGAATAACCGGCTTATGCCGGTTTTCATGTTTCAGGTAACGATGTTCAGGAGGCCGACGGCCTCCTTGTGGAGGAAGTATGCAGGAACGCTACAACCCTTTGGAAATTGAACAGAGCTTTCAGCGCCAGTGGTCTGAAAGCCAACCCTGGAAAGTTTCTGAGGACAAGACCAAACCGAAATATTATCTTCTGGAGATGTTCCCGTACCCGTCTGGGCGTATTCATATGGGGCATGTCCGGAATTACTCAATAGGTGATGTTGTTGCTCGCTTCAAGCGTTTGCAAGGCTACAATGTTCTCCATCCTATGGGCTGGGATGCCTTTGGTATGCCTGCAGAGAACGCTGCTATCCAGCACGATACACATCCAGCGATATGGACCCGGGAAAATATTGCCAATATGCGGACCCAGCTTAAAAGGATGGGGTTCTCCTATGACTGGGACAGGGAGTTAGCGACCTGTGAACCTGATTATTATCGCTGGGAACAACTGATATTCCTGAAGATGTTCGAAAAAGGACTGGCATACAAGAAAAGTGCTGCTGTTAATTGGTGCCCGGAGTGTGAGACGGTCCTGGCCAACGAACAGGTGGAGGATGAGTGCTGCTGGCGATGCGAGAACAAGGTCGAACAGAAAGAGCTTGATCAGTGGTTTTTCAGGATCACCAACTATGCCGAAGAGTTGCTTGAATGGACCGGTAAGTTGCCTGGATGGCCTGAGTCAGTGCTGACCATGCAACGCAACTGGATCGGTAAAAGCACGGGCTGTGAGCTTGATTTTGCGGTAGATGGCCAAGATGAGACGGTGCGTGTTTTTACCACACGACCCGACACTCTGTTCGGTGCCACCTTCATGAGCCTGGCTCCAGAGCATCCTTTGGCAAAAACTCTTACCGTGCCGGAGCGCAGCGAAGAGGTGGAGGCGTTCGTCAAAAAAGTACAGGCCGCTGACCAGACTCAACGAACAAGTGGCGAATACGAGAAAGAGGGCGTTTTTACCGGTTCATACTGCATTAACCCTGTGAATGGGGCCAGAATACCTGTGTTCCTGGCCAATTTTGTCCTGATGGGATACGGCACCGGGGCTGTCATGGCTGTGCCTGCTCATGACCAGCGCGATTTCGAGTTTGCACGCAAATACGATCTGCCGCTGCAAGTTGTGATTCAGCCTGAAGGTGAAATTGTTGGTCCTGCTACGATGAGCGAGGCCTGGGAGGGGCCGGGGACGATGGTCAACTCCGGCAACTTTGACGGTCTTGATAATGAAACGGGCAAGCAGAAAATCTCTGAACAACTCGAAGCTGATGGTGCCGGTCAGAAATCGGTCAACTACCGTATACGTGACTGGCTGGTCTCCAGGCAGCGTTATTGGGGGACGCCGATCCCTGTCGTCTATTGTGATGATTGTGGCACGGTCCCGGTCTCTGAAGAAGAGCTGCCGGTGAAACTGCCGACCGATATCAAGTTTACCGGTGAGGGTGGTAGCCCACTGGCAAGCCTGGAGTCTTTTGTTAATACCTCTTGTCCTGAATGTGGCCAGCCGGCAAGACGGGAGACTGATACCTTTGATACCTTTGTTGAAAGCTCCTGGTATTTCCTTCGTTACGCCAGCCCGCACTGTGACAAGTCTCCCATCGAGAAATCTGCTGTTGACTACTGGTTGCCTGCGGACCAGTACATCGGCGGAGTTGAGCATGCCGTCCTGCATCTCCTCTATGCCCGTTTCTGGACCAAGATTATGCGTGATCTGGATATGATCTCTCTTGATGAACCTTTTGAAAATCTGCTGACTCAGGGGATGGTTTGCATGGAGACGCAGTCTTGCCCGGAACATGGCTGGCTCTACCCCGAAGAGATAGAAAATGGTCGTTGTGCACGTTGCCAGGCGGCAGTCGTCTCGGGGCGCAACGAAAAAATGAGTAAGTCGAAAAAAAATGTTATTGATCCAGACGGTCTGATCAAACGATATGGTGCTGATACGGCGCGCCTTTTTACCCTGTTTGCGTCACCCCCGGAAAAAGATCTTGAATGGAACGATCAGGGTGTTGAAGGATGTTTCCGTTTTCTGAACAGGGTCTGGCGCCTGGTATACGACAACCTTCCAACTATTGAGGCTGTCGCTGAGGTTGATGCTGCGAGTCTTCAGCCTTCAGCGAGGGAGTTGCGTCGTCTGGCCCATCGCACGATCAAAAAAGTAACAGAGGATATCGACGGCAGTTTCCATCTCAATACTGCGATAGCTGCCGTTATGGAGCTGGTCAACGGAATAATGGCTTTTCCGGACAAGGAAAGTGCACCGGAAGTCCTACGTGAGGCGATCGAATCAGTTGTACGCCTGCTTTCACCTTTTGTTCCCCACATCTGTGAAGAGTTATGGCAGAATCTTGGTTATGTGGATTCTCTTCAAGAGAGTGGCTGGCCGGTCTGGGATGAAGAGGCTCTGGTTGCAGATACTCTCCTGATCGTGGTGCAAGTCAACGGTAAGGTCCGCGGCAAGGTGACTGTACCCGCCGATGCTGATAATGAGACTGTCGAAGCAAGTGCTTTGGCAGATACCAATGTTGCTCGCTTTATTGAGGGCAAAACTGTTCGCAAGGTGATTGTTGTGCCTGGCCGACTTGTCAACGTGGTCGTAGGATGAAGCCGATGCGTATTGTTTTAATTCTCTTCGTTGTTCTGTTTGCAGGGTGTGGTTATCATGTGCCAGGGGCATCAACTTCTCCAGTCGGTGCATCAACAGACGGGGGCAGTACTGCTGATGCCTGGGTTGGCGGTGACGCGCGAGTTCTCTACATCCAGCTGTTTGAAAACCAGACAGCGGAGCCGTATCTGGAGAATTACATCACCAGTGCTCTGGTCGCCGAACTGGCAAGGTCGAGGGTTGTGGAGTTGACTGAAAACCGAGCCTTGGCTGATGTCAGGCTTGCAGGAGAGGTTGTAGAATTCAGCAGCAATGCGTTTGCTTACGGTCCAACAGATCGGATCACGGATTATCGTGCAACAATGAAAGTTTCCGTACGATTATTGCGTAAGGGTAGTGATGAAGTCCTCTGGCGGGATAACTTGCAGCGCACTGAGGATTATGCTGCTGCAGTCAATAAGAACCTGCAGCTTGAAGGTGAGCGCCTGGCTGCACGTCTGGTTTCACAACGTATCGCCGAAGATATTCATGCAGGCCTCCTCAACAGCTTCTGAGTCCGTTCTTTACACCGTTTCCGGGTCCATTCTTTCCACCGGCCTTGAGGCTTCACAATGTCTTTGAGAGAATTGCACAATATGATTCAGGCCGGATCACTTCCCGGCCTGATTTTGCTTTACGGACAAGAGTCCTACTTTATTGAAGAAGGGCTTCAGGCTATACGCAATGCTGTTGTCCTCCCGGAGGACAGAGATTTCAACCTGACCCAATTTCAGGGACGGGACTTCCAGGCACTTGATATTATCGAGCAGGCCAGAACCTTCCCCGTTTTTTCCGCACGTCGCCTGGTTATTGTCAAAAATGTCCACGATGCATCTGCAGGTCAACTCGAGGGCCTGTTATCGTACCTTGAGGATCCGGTGCCGGAGACTGTATTATTATTGACGGCGGAGAAAATTGATGCTCGGCGCAAATTTTATCAAGTGCTTAAAAAAACCGGTACGGTCATTGAGTTCAAGAAAATTTATGAGAACCAGTTGCCATCATTTGTCCGCGAACTGGCGAAATCCTTCGATGTAACCTTGACCGAGGGTGCCCTGAAACTATTCTGCAAAAGAGTCGGGACCAACCTTGCCGGAGTTCAGGGAGAACTGGAAAAACTTGTCGGCTATCTGGGTGAGCGTGATCTGGCCGATGAGGAGGATGTTGCTGCTATCGTTTCAGATACCCGTATTGAGAGTATCTTTGATTTGACGGATGCATTGGGCCAGGGTGATCGCTCTACCGCATTGATGCTGCTAGATCGTCTTCTGGCTGAAGGGCAGGCTCCACTTATGGTCCTGGCCATGATGACACGGCATTTCAGGCAGATGTGGAAAATCAGGGAGCTGGTCGCACAAAAAGTGCCGCAAAGTGAACTGCCGAAAAGGGTGGGGGCCAGCCCTTATTTTTTAAAAGGGTTGATGCAACAGGCAAACAGGTTCGAAAACCGACATTATTGCCATGTATTCAGTCAATTTCTGGCAACGGATCTGGCTTTGAAATCAAGTGGTAGTGAGCCGCGGTTGCATTTGGAGCAGCTCGTTCTTGAGATTGCGGCTGTGGGGAGTAAAAGGTAAAAAGGGAGCAACCCGCTTCCGGGCGCTCCCCTGGGTACTCGTGTTTTGGAAAGATTATTTACTCGTTAACTTCCAGAGGTGTTGACCAGTTTGGCCAGACGGCCGATTTTACGGCTGGCCGTGGCCTTGTGGATGACACCTTTAGTGGCTGCCTTGTCGATGTACGGGATGGTCTTTTCAAGGACAGTTTTTGCGGTTTCAAAGTCACCATCCGCAATTGCTGTGCGAATCCTTTTGATATAGCTACGCATTGTAGAACGAATATGTGTGTTGCGAGCGTTGCGAACTTTGCTTTGGCGATGACGTTTTTCAGCTGATTTGTGATTTGCCACTTTTTATTTCCTCCGGCGCAGTTTATTGCATGTATTATTATCTGAGCGTCAGATTTATAACATTCGCTGAAGCCACAGTCAAGATAAATAAATTCCAATCTATAAAAAAATAGTGTTTAATTTAAGCAGGTTATGTATAAGCATTGAGGGATTAATAATAAATAATCCCTAAACTACAGCAGAGTGGGTGAAAATACTGTGCCAACAGTCAGTCAGGAAAAGCAACAGATTACCAAAGCGACCGGAGTTCTTACTGCGGCAACAATGATCAGTCGCGTCGCCGGTTTGGTCCGGGATATGGTTGTTGCTGCTGTATTCGGTGCCAGCATGGTGACAGACGCTTTTTTTGTCGCTTTCACCATTCCCAATCTGTTAAGGAGATTCTTTGCTGAAGGGTCGCTTACCGCTGCCTTTGTACCTACCTTTACAGATGTTTTGCACCACGAGGGTACTGATGAGGCTCGCCAGGTAGTACGTATCTGCTGGACACTTCTATTGCTGGTGCTGGTGTGCGTCACCCTGATAGGAATCCTTTCATCTCCCTGGCTGGTCAAGTTGATTGGCTATGGTTTTTCCGGAACTGCCGGGAAATTAGCTCTGACAGATCTGCTCAACAAGCTGATGTTCCCATATATCTTCTTTGTCAGCCTGGTGGCCCTGTTCGCTGGAGTGTTGAATGTTTCCGGACATTTTCTGTTGCCGGCTCTTTCACCAGTCATGCTGAACCTGTCCATGATTGGCTCTGCCCTGGTCCTTGCACCAAGAATGGAACAACCGATTGTTGCGCTGGCTTGTGGCGTGTTGATCGGTGGGGCTGTTCAGTTTGCCATGCAGGTCCCGGTGCTCTATCGCTTTGGTTACGATTTACGCCTGGACTTCAATTTCCGACACACGGCTGTCGCCAGAATAGTACGACTCATGTTGCCGGGTATTTTCGGTGTTGCTATTTATCAGGTTAATGTAGTGGTGACGCGTCTGCTTGCATCTTTTCTGCAAGAGGGGAGTGTTTCCTGGCTTTATTACGGTCAACGGTTGTTTGAGTTCCCTCAAGGTGTTTTTGTCGTTTCTCTGGCGCAAGCGGTTTTACCGACCATGAGCCGTCAGGCGGCGGCTGATGATATGAATGGTTTTCGCGAATCACTGCGTTTTGCCATGGTTTTGATTCTGCTGGTGACGATACCTGCTGCCTTGGGTCTGATTCTGTGTAATCAGGCTGTTTACAGCCTGTTTTTCATGCGCGGCAGCTTTTCTGCCTTTGATGTCTCTCAGGCGGCCCTGGCCCTGGCCTGGTATGCACCGGGGCTTCTCTTTGTCGGCATCAGCCGTGTCATCGTACCATCGTTTTACGCGATGAAGGATACGCGCACTCCGGTCAAGGTTTCATTCTGGACACTTCTGGTCAACGTCATTGTCGGGCTTGTGCTGATGCAATCGATGGGTCATGCCGGGCTGGCTCTGGCTTTGACAATAGCCTCTGTGTTTAATGCCGTTGTTCTGACCTGGCTGCTGTCCAGGCGTCTCGGTGATCTCAACCTGTCTGCGATGTCCCGTACTGGTCTTCGTATGATTCCTGGTCTATGTCTTATGACCGTTGTTGTGGTTCTTATTCTCGGGCAGGCTGACTGGTTGATTCCAGGCCAATTCTGGTCGCGTTTTGCCTTGCTTGGTTCTGCTGTCTTCTGTGGTAGCATGGTCTATCTTGTCAGCCTCTGGCTGTTCGGTGTCAGGGAGATGCAACAAGCCTGGGCCATGCTTGCTAACAGGTTGTCGTCAGCACCTAAAGGCTGACAGGAAGGGCTGGGGAAAGGCTGATGGGAAATGATGAGGAAGGGTCGGTAGATGGCAAATGAACAGTGGGATATGTTATCATTTAAACATGGGACCATTGCACTTGTTGCAAGGGAAGACCGTTTGAGCAGGATCTGTTTTGAATGTTCACCGGAGGAGGCCTCTGCATCGATCAAGAGGTTTTATCCCGGAGCTAAACAATCCTCTCCGCTGCTGATACAGGAAGGTCTGAAACAATTGACGGAGTATTTTCTTGGCAAACGCCGTGTCTTTACTGTGCCGCTTGCCAGTGATTTGTTTTCTGGTTTTTCACTAAAGGTTCAGCAGGCGTTGATCAAGGTCCCATATGGCTCGGTTGTGACCTATGGTGAGTTGGCAGCGAGGGCAGGTTCCCCCAAGGCTGCCAGAGCCGTTGGCAGGGTCATGTCATCGAATCCTTTTCCGTTGATTGTCCCATGTCATCGTGTTGTAAATGCTGATGGCGGTATCGGCCAATATTCAGCTGCACACGGGTCCAGGACCAAAGCCTGGCTGATCGATTTTGAGCGAAACCTCGCTGCAGGTTCTTGTTAAACTCGTCAGGCTGCTCGGAACTTCATCATTCTTCCCCTGCATCTTCAGCCGTTGATATCTCTGATGCTTGGCGGCTCTGATGCTTGGCGAGGCGCCCATGATTTATTCACGACGTTTGTCCTCAATTTTACTGTTTGTTTTATGTCTCCTTCTCCTGAGTGCCTGCAGTGAAAGAACCTATCTGTGGCAAAGTGTCAAGGGCCAGATGGACCTGATGTCGCGTGCAAGGCCTATAGATGACATTCTTGCGCAGAATGACGAACCGCAGAATATTCGCGATCAGTTGAGTAAAGTTGTCACTTTGCGAGAATTTGCCATTAGCTCACTCTCTTTGCCGGATTCTGGTAGTTATCGCGAATACGCCGACCTTGAACGTCCCTACGCAGTCTGGAACCTGGTTGTTGCTCCTGAGCTTTCCCTCGAATTGAACCAATGGTGTTTCCCTGTTGTAGGTTGTGTTACCTATCGCGGCTACTTTGATGAGGAGTCAGCCAGTAGTTTGGCGCAAAAGTTCTCTGTGCAGGGTTTTGATGTCGATGTGTACGGGGTGCAGGCCTATTCAACCCTCAACTGGTTTGATGATCCGGTTCTGAATACTTTTCTTTATAATGATGATATCCATCTTGCTGCACTCCTGTTTCATGAAATGGCGCATCAGGTCGTCTATGTACCAGACGATACACTCTTTAATGAATCATTTGCCAAGACTGTGGAAATGGAAGGCTTGCGTCGTTGGCTGCAAAGCTCTGGTTCCGATGACCTTTGGAAACAGTGTCTGCAGCGTGAGGATCAGTTGGCTGATTTTCACAAACTGCTGGCGATGACCAGTGCTGAGTTGCGCCAAATCTATGCTTCCAAGCTCGACAATACCCAGAAGCGTTTGGCCAAACAGGAAATTTTGACGCATGCCTTTGATGATTATGATTCTCTGAAGGAGAGTTGGGATGGTTACGATGGTTTTGATGCGTGGATGCAAAGTGGCCTGAATAATGCTCGTTTGTCTTCCATGTCGACCTATAATGATCTGGTCCCTGCGTTTCAGACGCTGTTGCGTCATGTCGATAATGATCTGCAAAAATTTTATATTGAAGTGAAAGTTCTTGGTGCTCTTCCTGAGGATGAGCGCTTGGTAGCGTTGAAATTATTGCTGCCCAGTCCTGAGCATGAGTCAGGGCATACTGTGAGAGTGGATTAATCTTTTTTCTTGAGTTGGTGGCTCAGGTATGTATAATGACATTAATTACCATTTAGGAGATAGAGGGTAGCGTCTGAAGGGGGAAAAGATGCTTGGTGCGATTGCGGGAGACATTATCGGCTCACGATTTGAGCACGCCAGAATCAAAAGTAAGGATTTCGAATTATTTAATCGTCAAAGTATTTTCACTGACGATACGATTCACACCATCGCCTTAGCAGACAGCCTTCTGCACAAAATCCCATATCAGGAAAAACTCCGGGAATATTTTCAATACTATCCGAACGCTGGTTATGGTGGTCGCTTCCGGCGCTGGGCCAGATCATCGAAACCGGTGCCCTATGGCAGCTACGGCAACGGCTCTGCCATGCGTGTCAGTCCAATTGCCTGGTTCTATAATACTCTGGATGAGGTTCTTGATGCAGCGCTACGCAGTGCTGAAATGACCCACAATCATCTGGAAGGAATTAAGGGTGCCCAGGCCGTCGCCGGTGCTGTTTTTATTGCTCGAAAGGGTGCTGACAAAAGACAGATCCAGGATTTTATCCAGGATTCATTTGCATACGACCTTTCAGAATCACTTGATGAAATTCGCCCTGGTTATGAATTTGATGTCTCATGCCAGGGCTCTGTTCCTTATGCGATACTGGCGTTCCTGGAATCAACAGATTTTGAAGATGCTATCCGCAACGCAGTTTCTCTTGGTGGCGACAGTGATACACAGGCTTGTATTGCCGGGAGTATTGCAGAAGCTTATTATGGGGGTGTTCCAACAGAAATTGCCGATGAAACTCTTGCCCGGTTGGATTCGCGACTTACCGATGTTTTTCAGGAGTTTCAGGAAAGACAGTTGCGCGGGACGCGGGACGAGGGACGCGAAAAGTCTAAATAAAGACTGGCGGGTAGTATCCCGCCAGACACCTATTCTCCCCACACAAGAAATTCTGCAATCCAGCCTTGCTTGCCGTCAGCAGTCTGCACATTGACCCATTTATCCTGCTTTTCGAGAAGCTTTGCAGTCATTCCCTTTGAAAGTTGGAAGACCACGGCATGATTGGTTCCCGGCCCTTGGCGTACATTGGCACTGTCACCGGTAACCACCACACTTGGGGTGCTGCTCAGCAGGGCACGATGTACCCATCCGCTACGGCCGCGATAATCCTTGACTTTGTATTAGTCAGGGCCTTTCTCGATGATTGCCAACGGAGTATAGGGCGTGAGTTTGGTAACGACTTTGGAAGCCATGGCATTTGGCGCAGAGCGTATCTTCGTGCCTGAGAAACCAACAGACATCTTCTCTGCGTAACTGACTGAAAGTGTTGCAAAAAATGTCAGCATGATTAAAAATAAAGCGATGGACTGTTTCTACATGGGCCTCTCCTTTTATTGGTTGAATATGATTTAGTAATATTCATGCTAAAATGCCTGATATCATTGTAAATTCAATTAAAAAATCAATTTATGAAGCTCACTCATTTGAAATCCATCAATACCAACGAAGAAAGTCATTATGTCCAGTTGATGATTTTTGTTTGTTTGGGATTCCTTCTATATTTCAAAACATTCGGTCATGTTTGGACGTTTGACGATTATTTTGTCATTTTAAAAAATCACGATATACGGTCACTCAAAGACTTTATTAATAATGAGTATCCTGGGAGACCGTTGCGTGAATTGAGCGCCATGCTCGATTATAAACTGTTTGGTCTTGAGTCAAAATATTGGCATATTCAGAATTGTCTCATACATTCGATAAACGCCTGGATGATTTATCTCCTGTTGATGAACTTGTCCAGTTCGAAGTCTTTATCTTGGTTGAGTTCCTTACTGTTCCTTGTGCACCCAATTCATGTTGAAGTTGTCGCACAAATATCACACCGAAAAGACAGTCTTTGTTTGCTGTTCATTCTGGTTGCATTTTACTTTTATGTGTTGGCTAGAAGTCGTAAGAGCATAAGATATTTATTAATATCACTTTGCGCTTTTATTTTTTCATTATTGTCTAAAGAAAGTGCATATGCGTTTCCTTTAATTGTCATCGCATATGAATTAATGCTGTGTGATAAACGATTATTTTAAAGGCTTAAGTATAAATATTTATTGTGTTTTATATTTGTT